>NZ_JCACKM010000017.1:0-62169 GCF_059505385.1 Desmonostoc vinosum | reverse complement strand
CGATGACTCGCTCTAAGCGAAGCTATGCCGCAGGCTTTACGCTACGCTATCGCTACCGCTGACGCTCGTACCTCGCTACCGCTTCGCTAACGCTAACGCTATCGAGGACTCGCTCTAAGCGAAGCTATGCCGCAGGCTTTACGCTGCGAAGCGCGTAATTCGTAATTGCAATCTGTATAGGCTTGTACCCTCAACTGATTGTTCGCTATTCGTAATTCGTAATTGCAATCTGTATAGGCTTGTACCCTCAACTGATTGTTCGCTTTCTGTGTCTTCATAGAATAGACTATCCAATCAGAGATTATGGTGCTTGCTCAGTACTTTCCCTAATTACGAATTACGCATTATGCATTACGCATTAGTAAGAATTCTTTGGACAATTTGCACACCAGTAATTGCTTGCCAAGCGAACAGCCCTAAAAGAGTGAAATTCAACAAAATATGCGTCATCCTTGCCCAATTGGCTCCTTTTTGCATGTAAGGAGATAAGGAAGCAGAAAACGCTATCAAACTTGTCATACCCAACCCTGCTAACAGGTGCGGCCCGAAGAACAACTTGCCATTATTGATGTATGTGACAGCCATCCCACCAATTGCACCTGCTACCATCAGACCCAAGAGTATTGAGCCGATTTGATAGTGTTTTATATTATACTTACCTTTAATCAGTTCTTTTTTTTCGTCGCCTTGAGCGCTTCTAGTACGCTGTACTTGTAAGCCCAAGTAAGCAGCATACAGTGAAATTGCCAATAACACCCACATCATTAGTGGGTGAAAGAAGTTCAGCCAATATTTAACCGATGGTGAAAGTTCCAAACTCATAGTGTTCTCGCCCAGTCTTAAATCTTTATAAAAATTAGCATAACTTTGTTTACAGTATTTAAGGTTTTTACAGTAAAAATCAGGCACTGAGACGGTGTATGATTTACCGTTATTCCATGAATTTTTATCAATAGTGCAAATTTAGTTCTAAGTATTAATCTCTATTAGAGAATAAAACTGCACTCTTGCCAAAGTTAATCAATGCTCTCAAACTAAATTTTAGGAACTCGCCTTTCATCCCCCATAAGTAGGGGAATAGTCATGACTGAAAACAATGATATTTTGCTGCTAATGGCTGCTAAAAGTGGCGATATCAATCGTCTGCGGGCGCTACTGGCTACTGGTGCCAGAGTAGATGTCGGCGATCGCCAAGGTACGACAGCATTAATGTATGCTGCTAATTTAGGCTACACCGAAATTGTGCGATCGCTGTTGGCTGCTGGGGCAAATGTGAACTTGTCTCGAAAAGTCTATGGTTTGACCACATTGATGTTGGCAGCTAGTACTAATCAGCTTGATATTGTCAAACTATTGATATCCAAGGGCGCTGATGTGAATGCCATTAATGAAGATGGCAGCACAGCTTTAATGGCAGCAGTAATCAAAGGTCATGTCGATGTGGTGCGAATCTTGCTGGCTGCTGGTGCTGAGGTGAATTTAGCAGATAAAGACGATGATACTGCGCTAAAACTCGCACTGAAACGTAAAGATGTAGAAATTATTCAAGCAATTCTCCAAACTGGCGTAGATGTCAATCATCAAGATGAAGATGGTGAAACTCTGCTGATGGTAGCGGTAGACTTAGGAAATTTGGATGTAGTGCAAGCATTGCTGGCGGCAGGAGCTGATGTTAAGCAACAAAACTCGGATGGTGGAACTGCACTATTAGCAGCGGCGGCAGCTGGACATAGTGCGATCGCTTCCGCTTTACTAGATGCAGGATCTGAGATCAATCACCAAGATCAAGATGGTGAAACAGCCCTACACCTGGCTGTTGTAGAAGGTTATGTTGATGTAGTGCAAGTATTGCTTAACCGAGGTGCGGATATACAAATTAGAAATCACCTGGGTGATACACCACTACTGGTAGCAGCGTTGCAAGGACATGGGCAAATTGTTGAGATGCTACTGCGTTTTGGGGGAGATATTAATAGTAAAAATTTAGGTGAAATCCCTCTGACACTGGCAGCATCTAACAGACACATACAAACAGTCAAGGTTTTATTAGAATATGGTGCTGATCCCGATACTCTAGGAGATGATGGCAAAACAGCTCTACTTAAAGCCGCAGAAACTAACGATAAAGAAATGATACATTTGCTGCTATCAAAGGGTGCAAATGTAAATTTTCAAGATTCAGCAGGAGCAACAGCATTAATGTGGGCTGCCTCAATGGGTTATTGTGAGGCTGTACAAATACTGCTACAAGCCGGGGCGAATGTAAATTTAAGAAATCGTGGTGGATACACTGCTTTGATGATTGCAGAATTTAATGGGTATGAAGATGTAGTGCATAGTTTGAAAGCGAATGGGTAACTCGGGGGCCCCGAGTTACCCATTCCCAAACACAACTTTTCTTTAATTTGCTTCAGAAAAATATTGACGAAACATCAAATAAATGTTATTTACTTATATACTAAAGACAAAAGCACTTTCAAACGTTAATAAACTAAGAAAGTAAAACTCCGTCGCTGCTGTTGTGAGTTTGCGGCGACGGAGAGGGTAAAAATCGGAACACCAAGACAGAGAGCAGGCGAAATACTTGCCCACAAGGATGTAAAGGGAGCAAAAATGAAGAATCAAACTGACCTTTTACCTTGTACCTTTGACCTTGTACTGTTTGCCTTGTCTCTCTCTTGGCGATTCCTACTGTGCTAGATGTACAGAATATATAGTTTTTAGTTGCACGGAAAAGTATTGTAAGGATCATTTTTTAGGTATCATAACGAACGCTAGCTTAAATAGTTAGGCGATCGCGGTTAAACAGCAACCTTTTCAAGATTTTGCCCAATTTAAAAGAAAAAATAAAAAAATAAATTTTGGTAGAAATACAGAGTGCAAAATAATATTCTGCAACTACCGCTACATTTACACAGTTTGTGGGTAGGAATTGGTTGTCAGAGGGGTAGTTCACGCCTGTTGATTGCAACGGCAATTGAGGAAATTTTGTGGTCAAATCAACTTGACCAAAATGCGATCGCAGGTATTGCGACCATTGATACTAAAGCCTCGGAGGTTGGTTTAGTAGAATTTTGCCGCTTACGCAATTTGCCTTTAAAAACCTTTTGTGCGGAAGTTCTTCGTCATGTGTGTGTCCCCAATCCTGCTAAGATTATCGACCAACAAGTAGGAACACCCAGCGTGGCAGAAGCGGCCACCATTCTTGCTGCCTCAGCTGCTTCCTTGTGGACAAACACACAACAGTTGCAGGTGAAGTTGGTAGTTCCTAAACAGATTTTTCGTTTGCAAGGGCAACTAGGTGCAGTGACAATAGCTGTTGCTCAAGCTGCACATTGATTTGTAGAGTGATGCGATCGGGCATGATCAAGTCAACCGCCCCACGCACAAGGGGATGGGGATGTAAGCGCGAGCAATAAAGATCATGACTCATAAAGTGCTTGCTACAAACCATCAAAACTGTCTTGAAGCACTACTCAACTACTCTCAAAAAATAGTTGATGATACTAGAAACGATCGCTAATACAATCGAACCCAACAAAGCAGGTACAAAGCCCTTAATTTCAAACCCAGAACCAGGGGTTAATGCACTTGCAAGCCACAGAGTCAAGGCATTGATCACAAATGTAAATAAACCAAAAGTTAGTAAGGTAATTGGGAATGTCAAAATCCGCAAAACCGGGCGAATAAAAGCATTCACCAGTCCAATAACAACAGCAGCAACCAGAGCAATTACAATATCATTGACAACAAATCCTGAAACGATCTTAGCGGTAATCAATAAAGCCACCGCAGTACCGAGCCAAGTTAATAAAAAGTGTGGCATATGATTTTCTAGAGAAATTAGCAGTTAAGTCTAATAAATTCCATTAATGTCGTCATTTCCCTTTTATAGTCACAAATGATTAAGGACGACTCTATGAATATATATGCAATATTTCATGCATCATATCTTACTTTTGATCGGCGTATCCTTTTAGTATTGTAGGCGGTTGATAACCGCTATGTATTAATAAAAAAATGGCAAAAAGCACAAAAAAGGTTTCTCTACATAGAGATACCTCTACTAATTATACGGTGTATGTAGTACTAGCCTAACGCCGCACAGAAGATGGCCGTGCAAGAATTTCCCAGGTTTCGCCACCGGCTACACCGTCAGCCTCTAAACCATAACGCCTTTGTACAGCTTTGACTGCTGCTTCAGTTGTCGCGCCAAAGTCGCCATCAACACTGTCCTTTAGAAGTCCCAGCCTTTTGAGTCTTTCTTGCAACTTGACAACTTCAGCGCCACGCATCCCTACACGCAAAATCGGCCATCCTGCGGCAGTATATTGAATTCCGGGTTTTCGCACAGTCGGAGGAGTTAAGCTAGGACGTGTAGTTGATGTAGTGCGGGTACTGGATGTGTTACGAGACGGCGTCTTCTGTGTCCTGGAAGTTGTAGTTTGTCTAGGGCTACTAGGTCTTGGTTCAGGATTGGTGTTCGAGACTGGGGTTGTAGCTTTTTTAGGAGTGTTAGGTTTGGGTTGAGGACGCGTATTCGAGACTGGGGTTTGGGCTGGTTTGGGATTGGTGGGTTTGGGCTGGGGACGGGTATTGACAACTTGGGTGGCGGCTGGTTTAGGGTTGGTGGGTTTGGGTTCAGAAGTAGTATTTGCGACTCTAGTGACGTTGTTAGTTTGAGTGGGAACAGGGAAGTTTGTTGAGTTGGATGGCGGTTGAGGTGAAGAGACAGTGGATGCCATCATTGGCCCGTTGGGGAAAAGTCGCTGCCAAGTGTTGGTATCAACAATGCCATCGGGGTTCAAACCTGCTGCTTGCTGAAAGCGAGAGACAGCACTAGCTGTATTTTCGTTATAAATGCCGTCTACTGTACCTGAGTAAAAACCTAAAAGTTTTAGAGCTGCTTGCAGTTCAGATACACGTTCTCCTTGGCTACCGACTTTGAGAGTAGGACGATTAATACCGCTGCCGGTGGTTACTTGGGCAATTGCTGCTGGGGAAGCGATCGCTGCTATCATCTGGGAACCAACTAGCAGAGGCACAGAGGCGAATAAGAGGATTTTAATTCCTAATAGAGACTTAGATTGAGAGCGATTTATATTGATGTCTATTGATTGCAGGTAGTTCAAGATACATGCTGTCAGGCTGCCTTTCATAGAAATTACCCTCGGAATCTTCTGATGCTAATATTACAGCCGCTTGGTTGAGAAAGCAGCTGGGATGATGGCGATCGCATCCAATTTTAGATTAGGCGATCGCGCCGTTAATTGCTTCCTCTTGACCAACCAAAGACAGATAAGGTTCCTCTAGGTACTTTTGAGCCACAGCGATCGCATCTTTGGCACTCACAGCCGCAATCATTTCTTGAAACTCTTGGTCAAACTCAATTCCTAAACCCAAAATTTCATACCAACCATATATCTGAGCAATTTGTCCGTTTGTTTGTTTACCTAAAGCATACTGTCCCAAGATTTTGTTTTTAGCTGCTTGCAGTTCGCTTGGAGATACTTCGGTGGTACGCAACAGATATACTTCTTTTTGTAGTCCTTGCAAAGCGATGCTAGTATTTTCTGGTGCTGTACCCATGTACACCACAAATGATGCTGGAAACAGCCTGGTTGAGTAAAAAGCGGACACTTCGTAAGCCAGACCCCGTTTTTCTCGCAATTCGACAAATAGACGGCTAGAAAGACCATTTCCTAGATACGTAGACAGCAATTTCAGTGGGGCGTAGTCGCTAGAACTGACCGATGGGCCTAAATAACCTAGCATGACGATTGATTGCTGTGTATCTATAGGCTTTAGCCTTGACTGTGGTTGCACCTTAACATCTGGTAAATGCAGCTTTGGTAATGCTGGTGCTGGAACTTGCCAATCACCAAAAACTTCTGTTACTAACTTGACTACATCTTCGGGTGTGATTCGACCAGCAACACTAACTACTATATTATCTGGACGGAAATAAGTTCGGTGATACTCTGCTAAGTCTGCGCGAGTTAATCGGCCCATAGTTGTTTCATCACCTAGTACCGAAGCTGCATAGGGATGATTTTGGTACATTGCCTGTCGCATTTGTTCAAAAGCGACATTGAAGGGTTGCTCTTTTTGCGAGCGAATATCTTGTAATGCTAGACGCCGTTCTAATTCTACTTGCACTTCGGGAAATGTTGGCGATCGCAAAAGTTGCCCCGCCAATGCTAAAATTTCTGCAAAATCTGAAGTTACTGTCTTAAAAGATAAGAGAAAGTAATCAGTTGCCGCATCTGCGCTCAAACTCGCTCCCACAGACTCGACTTTTTCAGCAATTTCTAAGCTAGAGAGTCCATCGCAACCTTTCGTCATCACTGCTGACAGCAAATGAGCCAACCCCGCCAGTTCTCGGTTTTCGTGACAACTACCAGCACGCACAAAAATCCGCCCCGCGATAATATCCGCAACCGGATTTTCCGACACCAGCAATACAATGCCATTATTCAACACGATGCGGTGAATAGGAGATTTTTCTAGCAAGGTTGTCATTTGTTGTTTGTCCTTTGTCATTTGTTAATTATCTTTTCCTTAATGAATAGACCTCTTGCAAAAGTTCCTCTTTGCGTTCTCTTCTCTGCGCCTCTGCGCCTCTGCGTGAGACAAAAAAAGATTTATGCAAGAGGTTTAATGGTGATGACTTGTTGACTACTAACCAATGACCAATGACTAATGACTAATGACCAATGACTAACAGGGTTTAAGTACAGTCACCGCGTAATGCTGTAGTGACAGATATTGTTTAGCTAATTTTTGCAGTTGTTGTGTATCAAAAGATTGAATCTGCTGAGGATAAGTCACCGCTAATTCAGCTTGGGCGATGGTATTGTAATAACCGTAAAGTCCAGTCAGCTGATTTGGTGTTTCAGTAGAGAATGCATACTCGTTACACAACAGTCTCTGCGTACGTGCAAGTTCTTGTTCGGTAATTCCCTGAGTCTGCAAATCATCTAAATGCTCGCAAATCAAAGATTCTACCTGCTCTAAGTTTTCCGGTTCCAACCAGGCAGTAATAGTAAATAAACTCGATTCTCGCTGGAGAGAAAAATTACTGCAAATTCCTTGCACCAATTGCAAATCTTCGCGTAAATCGCGTACTAGGCGTGAAGTTCGTCCTTCTGCTAGCAATACCGAGAGCAAATCTAATCCATAAGCAGTGCCGAGTTGCTCTACACCTGGAACTAGCCACGCCATGATTAGCCGTGCTTGCTCGATGCGCGGTAAGCACAGTTCTTGACGACGAACTTCTGCTATTCTCGGCTCGAAAATCTTTTCAGATTGAGGACAATCGGCACGTTTGGCAAAATCTGCAAAAGTGTGATTAACTAGTTCCCATGCAGGTTGTTGAGCAATACCACCCACAATCACGACTGTCATATTTTCTGGCTGGTAATGCGTGCGGTGAAAACAGCGCATTGCTTCTGGTGATTGCTGCATTAGCTCTTGTTCAGTACCTAGCACTGAACGCCCATAAGGATGGCACTGATAAACATTATTTAAAAGAGATTGAAATCCTATCCAGTCAGGATCATCATAACAAGAACGGATTTCCTCTAAGACTACATCTCGTTCACGGATAAATTCATCCTCTGGAATTGCTGCATTGAGCAGTAGTTCTCCCAAATAGGGCAGAATATCTTCGAGGCAAGAGGCACCTGTAGTGAGCGAGTAATGAGCATAATCATGGCTTGTAGCCGCATTGCTCACGCCACCCCTGTTTTCAATAGCGTAATCAAACATTCCAGGGGGTAGCGTCGCTGTTCCTTTAAAAATCATATGTTCTAAAAAATGTGCCATACCGAACCACGGTTTTGGTTCTAGGCTTGCTCCAGCTCTCACCCAAACATCCGCCACAACTACAGGGGTAGTGGGAATTTCTTGATGAATAAACGTTAAACCATTGTCTAGTTGGAAAACCGAGGCCGGAAACACGGTATTAAATAGTTGTTGTGACAATTTTTTGTAGTTTTAACCACAATTTAACGCGATCCAGTTATCATAACTCTGAATGGTACCTAAATTAGAATCAATTTATACAGAATTGGGAATTGGGAAGAGGACATGGGGACACGGGGACGCGGGGACGCGGAGAAAATTTCTCCCTCATCTTTTGGTTAGTGAGTTTCGGCTTCTCCTGTCGGAGACGCTACGCGAACGCTCAACTAACGCTAAGTCGAACCATATTGTTGGTTGGTGAGTTGCGGCTTCTCCCTAGTCCCTACTCCCCACTCTCCATTCAAATAATTAAAGCTCCCAGATTTAACTAAACTTGGGAGCTAAAAATTTTAAGTTCACCGCGACGCCGTTTTACCTAAGTTTATGACCTGGTTAAACCAGGTGGGAATCTAAATTCCTCGTTTAAAGTTTCCGGGTACATGCCCGGTCTACTGCCACGAGAACCGTTTGACTCCCTTTTCTTTAAAGGCATAGATCAAAAAACTTGATGGCAGTCACCAACGTCGTAGTGCAACTCAACCCATTATAACTTTCAAAAACATGTTGTGTGTCTAATACTGGAATTTCTGAAAAATCCCTGAAGACCAACGTACCAATTGTCTACGGCAAGAGTCTGTACCCAGTCCCCAATCCTTAACCGGATCAACTTGAGAAAAATCGCACATCGCGTTAGTCTTCATGGACGTAACAACACGCTGTAACATCAGGTGATGACAAATCAACTCTTCCCCAAAATTCCTGCTTGCACTTGGAATCGTCCCATCGGTTTAGGCTGGGATAAACCCTATACTGTCCGCTACGCTAGCAATATCGATGATGGCCCTTGGCATGGTATGCCTTTAGGTGGCTTTGGTGCAGGTTGTATTGGTCGTTCTTCGCGGGGAGACTTTAATCTCTGGCATATTGATGGCGGTGAGCATGTGTTTAAAAATATACCCGCTTGTCAATTTAGTGTGTTTGAGTCTAATGGCACGTCTTCTAGTGCCTACGCTTTGTGTACACAGTCACCAGAAGATGATACTCTGCAAGCGTGGCAATGGTATCCACCTACCCCAGCGGATAAGATGCCCACTCCACAAGATACAGGTACTTATCATGCTCTCTACCCGCGCAGCTGGTTTATATATGAAAATGTATTTCAAGCACAGCTAACCTGTGAACAGTTTTCTCCCATCTGGGCAAATAACTATCAAGAAACTAGTTACCCAGTAGCAGTGTTTCTTTGGAATGCTTACAATCCTACAAATGCACCGATTACGCTCAGCATTATGCTTACCTGGCAAAATACGGTGGGCTGGTTTACTAATGCGCTCAAATCTCCCCAAGTGCAAGTGCGCGATGATGGTAGTCCAGTTTACGAGTATCAGCCACGGTGGAGAGAAAGTGTAGGCAATTACAATCAGATAGTTGAAAATACACAATATTTAGGCTGTGTTTTAAGTCGGGTTGGTAACGAAGAAGTTGTGCAAGAAGGAGATGGAAGTTGGTGCATTGCGACGATCAAACGTCCCCAACTTGAAGTATCTTATCATACTGGTTGGAATCCAGATGGTACAGGTGAGGAGGTGTGGCAAAGTTTCGCTGAAGATGGCTCTTTGCCTAATTATCTAGACGCAAGCCCAGCAGCAAAAAATACACAGATAGCAGCTGCGATCGCACTCCGTTTCACCTTACAACCAGGAGAAACTCTAGAAATTCCCTTCGTTGTGGCGTGGGACTTCCCAGTAACAGAATTTGCTGCTGGAGTTAATTATTACCGCAGATATACAGATTTTTTTGGTAAAAATGGTAATCATGCCTGGACGATCGCCTCGACTGCTTTAGAACAATACCAAAGTTGGCGATCGCAAATTCAAAGTTGGCAGCAACCCATTATTGAACGGGAAGATTTACCCTCTTGGTTCAAAATGGCTCTATTTAACGAGCTTTATGACCTCACCAGTGGTGGTACTCTTTGGAGTGCAGCTTCCAAACTCGACCCCATCGGTCAGTTTGCAGTGTTGGAATGCTTAGATTACCGCTGGTACGAAAGTCTCGATGTCAGGTTATATGGTTCTTTTGCTTTATTAATGCTGTTTCCAGAACTGGAAAAGTCGGTAATGCGGGCCTTTGCCAGGGCAATTCCTCAAGGTGACGATACTCCCCGGATTATCGGCTACTACTTAACAATCAAAGCAGAAAGTCCCATTGCTGTGCGTAAAGTCGCAGGTGCAACGCCCCACGATTTAGGCGCACCCAACGAACACGTCTGGGAAAAAACCAACTATACCAGCTATCAAGACTGCAATTTATGGAAAGATCTAGGCAGTGACTTTGTTTTGCAAGTATACCGTGATTTCCTCCTCACAGGTGCTAACGATGTCAAATTTTTAGCAGACTGCTGGGATGCGATCGCCCAAACCCTCAACTACCTCAAAACCTTCGACAAAGACGGCGACTGCATTCCCGAAAATTCCGGCGCACCCGATCAAACCTTCGATGATTGGCGATTACAAGGTATAAGCGCTTACTGTGGTGGCTTATGGCTAGCATCTCTAGAAGCAGCGATCGCAATTAGCGAAATTTTATTACAAAAAAACCTTGGCGACCTTGACACCATAGCAATGCAAAAATCCACCTACGAATCTTGGTTAGCCCAGTCTCGCCCCATCTACGACCAAAAACTCTGGAATGGGCAATATTACCAACTCGACAGTGAAAGCGGTTCCGATGTCGTCATGGCAGATCAACTGTGTGGACAATTTTACGCCCGTCTCTTGAAATTACCAGATATTGTACCGAGCGATCGCGCCCTCTGTGCCCTCAAAACCATTTACGATGCTTGCTTTCTCAAGTTTTATGATGGTCAATTCGGGGCTGCTAACGGTGTTCGTCCCGACGGTTCACCCGAAAACCCTCAAGCCACTCATCCTCTAGAAGTTTGGACGGGAATTAACTTTGGGCTAGCGGCATTTCTCCTGCAAATGGGGATGAAGGATGAAGCATTTCGTTTAACAAAGGCTGTGGTGCAACAAATTTATGACAACGGGTTGCAATTCCGCACGCCTGAAGCTATCACTGCCGCAGGTACTTTTCGTGCTAGCACTTATCTCCGGGCTATGGCTATTTGGGCTGTTTATCTAGTGGAGACGCTGTAATAGGATTTCTAGAGACGTACTATGGCACGTCTCTATTAACAAGATGGGTGATCAATTCTGTTAATTTTTTCCTCAGAGGCAATCATCTATAGTCAAGAAGTGGGCTTTTACCATTTAATAAACTTCATCATGGCTGCCAATATCAATCAATAAAATAACCATTTCTAACAACTTATCATCTTCAGAAAAATTAAAGATGATTCTACAATCAGAAGCAACAGAACAAGACCATAACCCCGCTAAATTTCCTGTTAACTTATGAGACTTCAAAGACGGTGTAAATGGATCATCTGCCAAAAGCCTTAATACATTAACAATTTTATTCTTTAATTGCGGGTTTTTCTTTGTAATCTTCCTAAAAGACCGCTTAAATCCACTACTCCAGACAACTTCCATCATCATTTCCTAGTAAATCAGCGATCAAATCATCAACGCTTCCCCTATGAGCTGTCCCATCCTTAAAAGCCTGCATCACTTCCTGAGCATTAGCCAAAATTTCAACCCGCCGATTCTCAATTCGCTGCTGGCGAAGAAACTCAAATAAATACTCTCGCTCTTCTATGGACAAACTTTCAATAGAATTAATAATTTCTTGTAAAGTCATCATAGAACCTTCCAATTCAGCAAACTCTACCTTTACTAACTCTACTTTAATCTCTAAATCTAAAGCCTCAGTCTCTTACATTATGTTAAGATATCTTTAGTAGAAGCTCATGCAATTTTGAAGTGTGATAGCCCCTTGGCTAGAAACTCGTTTTGTATGGGCTTTTTTACTGTTGCTCTATGCTGAAGGTTATAGGTGAAAATTTACTTTGGCAAATCAGAAAAACGAGAACAAATCCTCAAGAGTGAACCGCATATTTTAAGTGTCACTCCAGAATTAATCTACTTTCAGGGTAATCTTGGTGATTGAAGGCATCCAGCACACGCGATCGCACTTGCTATAAAAACTCATCAAAAGTTGGGTTGTGAGCAAAATTTGCCCGCAACACAACCGGATTCACGAAATAGCCTACCAATGCTGTGAAATCAGCGCGACTTCTTAAACTAACTCTTTGTAATCAGCGCGATCGCATCAATCAATAATCGGCGTTGGTGAAAACTCTCACTCTCTGCGTCTGGTGCGCGGCAGTCGCTACAACGGGGGAAACCCCGACGCGAGTTGTTCATGGGGGAAACCACGCCACTCCCCTCAAGTCGGGAAACCCGCCCACGGGGGTGGCTCCCCAAGACCACACTCGCTCCGCAACGCGCTGCCTTGTCTCTGCGTGTTAGCGTAGCCCGATAAATTCATACCCGAATTCAGCAACGCCCAATAACCTAATTGAAAATTTGCAACTTTAGATACAAATCTATGCACATATATATTTTAATATATGCGTTTTCAAATTTACACCACTTTCGTCTGAGCCAGCAGAGTCTACATCTGTGATTTTATTTTCCTGGTGTTTCCGGAAACGAAAGAAAATTTAAGTAATGGTAAGAGTTGATTGACTTAGAACCCCAGACTAATGTTAAAAAAAATGCAAATATCACCAGCTTTAACCATAGATATTAGTAATATTTCTCAGATTATGTTCTCAATTGACTATTTTCAGGCAAAAAAATTCTCAAGAGATTGGCAGCAAAATCAGCGCGGTTTTGCTAATAGAACATTGTTTTCTTAACTTTTCATTAACAAAAAGCCACTGAAAAATGATCCCTCAGCAATGGGTAATTAAAAATACAAATAATTGCGTTTTACAGAGGCTGTTAAAATAATGCAAAACCCAAGATTGACAAGAATTATCAGCTTTTCTACCCCGTAATTGCTCGCCTCGCAATAGTTAATTAAGCTTACCCAAATAATCGAAATCAAGCCATGAACTCCTCTTCTTCGTTAAGAGTTCAGGGAGATCTGAAATATGTTAACCAGAATTCTCCCACTCTCAAAGCTGCTATCCTCAATCTTTTGAGGTTAGTCGCAGGAGATACAAGTATAGGATCGGACTTTAGCCAAGTTTGGGTGATCCGTGAATTTCAACTAGGTGATGAGCTGACTAGTTACGGACTAGATCAGGAAACAGCGGATGATAGTAATTCTTTATATTTAGTTTGCCAAGGGCGAGTCCGATTACTCACATATGACGCAACTATTGAGCGAGAAGTTTCAACCCAGTTGATCACAACTGAGCAAACTTTTGGTGCAGATCATTTATTTTACAAACAACCTCTACCATATCGAGCGATCGCAGCGAGTGCAGGTTTAATAGCTCGAATTAAGATTTCTGAACTCAAACGCTGGTTGCAACACTTACCAAGCCTAGAAAATTATTTACAACGGTTTGCTGTTGAGCGACAAGCACTAATTTTCTTTAAAAGTTGTACTGAATTACGCTCACTAACTAGCCTCACACTTCGACAGTTATTACCTTTGTTAATCAAAACTCACATCAGTGCTGGCTCATCTTTAACAGAAGCGACACCCGCATCCAAGGGGCGCTTTTGGCTGGTGAGTGGTAAAATTGACAACTCATCACCCGATTTGGGCAAAAGCTGGGGATACCCCGGTGTCACTCCCCAAGTTGCGGCTCAAACGGATTTGCTAGTTTACCATCTACCTTTTGAATACTGGGAGTCAGCCAGAGCGATCGCACCCCATTTATTTCCCAATCAGCACAAACCAGAAATCCAACAGGCATCTCACAACAGTTCAGATAGCCATTTAGAGAGTAAACTACAAACCACCCACGAACCAAAATATATTCCCAAACTAATTGAACTGCCACCCCGTAAACCCAGGTTAGACAGTCCGGTTGCAGTTCGGGCTGCACCAGAAATTAGCTTTCCTCGACCTCAACCATCAACTAGGTTAAGGCGTCCCTACCCTTTTATTCAGCAGCAAAGTTCATCGGATTGTGGGGCGGCGTGTTTAGCGATGATTAGCCAGTACTGGGGCAAACGCTTGAGTATCAATACACTGCGTGACCTAGCGCGGATCAACCGTGTAGGTGCGTCTCTCCAGGGTTTGGCGGAAGCGGCTCAAACCTTAGGCTATGAGGTGCTGTTAATTAGGGCAAGTTTTGAGAAGTTGGATTTATATTATAACCCATGGATAGCTCATTGGCAAGGAAATCATTATGTAGTTGTTTGGCGAGTCAAGGGCGATCGCATATTAGTTTCCGATCCAGCCATAGGCAAGCGATCGCTTTCACGCCGAGAGTTTGCAGCTAGCTGGACAGGATATGCATTGCTGTTGGACTCTACAGAGCGTTTGGATGCTGTCAAGAGTGAGAAACTTTCCTGGAGTCGCTACTGGCAGACATTGTTACATCACCGAAAATTACTCAGGCGGATCATTCTGGCCTCGGTGCTGGTGCAAGTTTTTGGGCTGACAACTCCTCTACTAGCTCAAGTCGTTCTCGACCGAGTTATGTCTGTCAAAAACTTCTTGAACTTAAATGTCTTTGCCACAGGCTTTTTAATTTTGGGTATTTGGCGCATCATCCTGACAGCACAGCGTCAATACTTACTAGATTATTTTGCTAACCGCATCGATTTGACCTTAATTAGCAGTTTTATTCACCATATATTGCAGTTGCCGTTGCAGTTTTTTGCCTCGCGTCAAGTGGAAGACATCACTAGCCGCGTTCAAGAAAACCGCAAAATCCAGATGTTTCTTACCCGTCAAGTTATCAGTGCTGCGTTAGATGCTGTGATGGTATTGATTTACTTGGGATTGATGGTTTATTACAACTTGCAACTGACTTTATTGGTGCTGGCGATGATTCTCCCTGGCGTTTTCTTGACTGTGGGGACGAGTCCAATGCTGAAAAAAGTGTCACGGGAAATCTTTCAGGAATCGGCACGGCAAAACTCTTCATTAGTTGAGATCGTTGCTGGCGTTACCACAGTCAAAACTGCCGCAGCTGAGCGTCCGGTGCAACGGCGTTGGCAAGAACTGTTTATGAATATGGTGAAGGTGCGTTTTCGGGGACAGAAGTTAGCGACAAATGTGCAAACGCTGAGGAGTTTGATTAATCACCTTGGTAGCACAGTTGTGTTGTGGTTAGGGGCAACTTTGGTAATGCGACAACAGATGTCGCTGGGACATTTTGTGGCTTTTAATATGCTTGCTGTCAATGTTGTCAACCCCGTTTTGGGATTGATAGAACTGTGGGATAAGTTTCAAGAAGTGCAGATTTCGGTAGAAAGGCTCAACGATGTTTTGGCAGCTCAACCAGAAGAAAATCCCCAAAAACCATTAATGGTAATCCCAGCAATTCGTGGTGATGTGGATTTTGAGAATGTCAGTTTTCGTTACAACCAAGATGAGGATCGCAACACCTTACAGAATATATCTTTTGCAGTTAAAGCTGGACAAACTATTGGCATTATTGGTCAGAGTGGTTCGGGTAAAAGTACTTTAGTCAATTTGCTGGCTGGTTTGTATCGTCCCAAGCTGGGCAAGATTTTGATTGATGGGCATGATATTTCTCTTGTTTCACCGCAATCATTACGCAGTCGCTTAGGCTTGGTGTCGCAAGATTGTTTTTTGTTTGCGGGAACCATATTAGAAAATATCACCCTGCATAGCTCGGAATTTACTTTAGAAGAAGCGATCGCAGCTGCCAACTTAGCACAGGCACACGACTCGATTCAGGAGTTGCCTTTAGGCTACAACACCGTTGTCGGAGAACGTGGTTTAATGCTCTCTGGTGGACAGCGACAAAGAATTGCGATCGCTCGTGCCTTAATCAGGAATCCCAGTATCCTGATTTTCGATGAGGCTACTAGTGCTTTAGATGTTGAGTCGGAACGCTTATTTCAACAAAATTTAATCCAAATTAGTCAATCTCGTACCACTTTTATTGTTTCTCATCGGCTTTCTAGCGTTCGTCATGCCGACTGTATTCTCGTTCTAGACAGAGGTATCCTCACAGAACAAGGCACTCATCAAGAACTATTAGCGATCGGTGGACTTTATTACCACTTAGCTCAATTGCAATTAAATATGTAATCTCAATTTATCTAGAGCAGTTATACCTGAATATCCATATAAATTATTACTGAATTCATCAAGCAATCTGATTTTGCAAAGAGGCTTTTCCTGTTCCTCAGTAAAATCAGGTTATACAGCTTGAAATTTTGATATTTTTACTACTAGATTTTACCTTTATAGATATTCTTCTATTTTTAGTTAAATCAGAATTAATTGAGTCTATATATATTACCATAAATCTGTATTTTTCACAACTTTTTATCTGTGATGGCTGACTGGTATTTATACAATTTTTACAATCAAATTCTGCAAAATTGTTTGACACTACATGAGTTAAACCCTTGTTGCGAAACAGGTTTTATCTAAGTGTATAAATATCGATAATTGCTAAAAATTAAAAATGATTTTCAATAACTGGAGTTAAAAATAGTTTTTTCATGATAACTACACTACCAAATTTATAATTTGTTCCACACTATATTTAGTGGTAAAATTTCCTGGTACACTCAAGAAAGTTAAAAGCTCAAATGAGTACTAGATGAGGGGTATCACCCCTCACAAAACATCGAAAAGAGGACAAAATGCAAAGTTGCACAATACACAAGAAACATCAAAATAGATTCAGTAAATTTAACTTACAAATCTGCATGAATAGCAGATGACAATAACAGAAAAAAATAGTATAAATACGAATGTTAGTGTTGGTGATTAAAGATGAATAGTTTTTCTCTAGCAACCTAAAGCCTATGGGACTTTACTGCAAACCTCCTAATTATTTAGTCATAATCTATACAATTATTGAACTAGAAAAAGCCACTAAATTAGGAGTTAAGAAAACCAAAGAGGACAAAACTCCATCTACCGAGAATCACATCAATAAATTTTTGCAAGCGGCAAGAAGTCTAATTTACATTTACAAACGTATAATCCTTAGCACTAGGGCGAATTTACCAAAAATATCTATACAAAGGGTAACTGCCATAGATATTATTTCTCAGGTAGGTAGGAATTACAAATATTCTTCAATAGTAATCCTTCGTGCTTGTCTACCGATTTTTGTGAGACAACTGAGCTTCTTTTTGCGATTGTGATAACTTGGGCGCGTATAGAAGTAATTTGCGCCTTCAGTAAGCAAATATAAGCAGGTTAAAGCCATTCTTCAACCTCAATATAAACACAAGCGATCGCCAAACAAGACTACTTTACTAAATCCCATAGAACTCAACATGATGAATCAAAACATTTCTAGCATTAGTAGCAACTTAGACAAAACAATGAAGAATCAACAATTTGATAAAGTAGTCGAAGCAATTCTCGCTGGCAAGTATTCCTGGGCATGTGTTTTAATGCTACGATTTGCTGGTTACAATCCCCTACATTACATTCCTTACCGCACATACAACAGATTAATCAAAGAAAACTCTCAAGCTAATAGGTCAAACCAGCAGCATAATGACAATATCAACACACTCAAACATTCTCATGATCAAAGATCTGAGGGTAATGTTTCACCAAGCTGCTTAAGCAAAATAAAAGACCTAGCTTACTTAGAAGTAGTAGGTGGAAAGCAAACAACAGAAGTTCGTGGTGGTAGTCAACAGCAGTGGTTAACCCAGCAAATTCACGAATATCAATCACCCAAATCACAACCAGAAAGATTCTGTGACTTTAATTAAAAAGTCCATGCTTATTTGGTCGCGTAGGGGGTATTACCCCCTATTTGCTAACAGCATTTCAAGCTAGATTCCCATAAACAATAACCCACAACAAGGGATAAAAATAGATCTCCCCCACTCCTCACATTAAAGTTGGGAATAATCTGCCAAAATGGCAAATATATACACACAAAATTGTATAAATTAAAAACAGCAACTTAAAAAAAATAACAGAGGTGATTACTAGGTCAATTCCTTTTCTAGCCTAAAATCAATAATTAAGCGAAAACCCATCTAAAGTTACACAGTCACTCGTAAGTGTCATTGACGGATGACAGACAACAGTCAGCAGTCAACTATTTATACGATTAAATATGCAACTTTTATGTGGAACAGCTTAGTTATGCTCATGAAAAATATCAACTGCTTGCTGACAGTTGATGTTTCACGAATTAAATAACTCTGTACACCAAAATTAACGATTTAACCAATGCTACTGGTGGTTCTATTTCTGAGAAAGTTTTAGCAAGGAGAATTTAGAGCGGTGGATTCCCCCAATCTCATCTTTGCAGAGTTTTTGCTGATTCTGCAGGCAGCGTAAGCTATGCTGTTAAAGCTTTATGTCCTAATGTTGGTGTTGCTTGAGCTTCCAAAACTCAGGTTTAGCATCAGCGTGAGGAACAGAAATAGAAAAGCTACGGTGAAATCGTGATTGTGGCTGGTAGAACTAATAACTATTTACGCTTCTTTTGTGATTATTGTAATCCTGATTTCTCCCAATCTAGGATTACTTACCTTTGCTTTGTAAACTTGCAATTTATATAGCAATGAATCCACAGATCCTCGATTTATTTCAAAAGTCGAGGATTTTGTCTATTTTCAAGTAAGTAATTATTCGCTATCCCAAATCGCCCGATCGCGACAATTTTTTCAGGGCGATTCCCCAGACGACAAGCAGCGATAGTAACTTGCCACCTTGAAATTTTTATGCTGCCTATCCTGATTTAGCTTTTTACGATATTACAACCATCAGTTGGAACTTTGAAGTTGCTCTATACTTGTCCAGCTTGAAAAATTTGGTTAGCTGTGATTTTCAAATCGGGAAAAGTTGGAGATATAATGTAGTCGTTATCTCGAAATTGGCTAACCTGATATTCTCCATCTACTAATTGATAAATTGAGAAGGTAGGAACTTTAGGATTACCGATGAATTTCCTAGCACCTAATGCAGCATAATCAGCAATCCAATATTCTGGGATACCCATCTCTTCATAATCAGCAAGCTTTTTGTAGTAATCATCTCGCCAATTTTGGCTAACAACTTCAATTACCAAAGGAATTGAATTTCCCTGAGTTACAGTTGAGGATTTTGTCCAAAGAGGTTCTGAAGCTAAACTAGGACGATTCAAGATTAAAACATCTGGGAAGTAGCCAGATTCACCTTCAGGAGGTTTTACTATTGCTTGATTGGGTATAAAATAAGGTAGATTTAACACTTTGATTTGGACGGCAATCTCAACAGTCAAAAACCCTTTGATTTCTTCATGCTTCCCTACTGGTGGTGTCATCTCAATAATTACTCCATTATGTAATTCGTAACGTACTGGCGAATTTTCTGGATACCCTTGAATAAATTCATCAAAGGTTATTAGTTTTATTGCTGATTGCAGTTGAGTCATAAGTAACCTGGCAAGTTTGATTTTTTACATGTATTCTGAGTGCGATCGCCTCAAAAAATCTCTATATGACTACAATACGTACTCAAGAAATGGGAATTGTTACTACTACAATTATCGTATCGAATTTAGTTAATGAGATTTTAGCAGAACGAGGATTTATTCAAAATGACCAGATTCGCTCAATAACTCTCAACAACGTTTTAGTTGATATAGGGGCTACTCGTCTTTGTTTACCTGCGGATATTATTACAGTAAAATATTAAATGTTGAATATACCCAGGTTTATTACTGAACACTAACCAAGATTAATATAATTGTTACCAGTTAAAATACTAAGCACCTTATATTTACTTAATAATTATGAAGATTTTTATTTACCTCTCAATAAAATAGAGACGCTAAATCTAGCGTCTCTTATGTTAGTTAACTCAGCTAATAAATTAGCCTTTAGCTAACTTGTTATTAGATGTGTAGTAAACCTTGCTGCCAGCATCAGGGACAAAATGACAACTGATGCAGGAACGCCACAAAGACCTCCAAATAGGTTCCTCAGATTTGCGGAAGTATTCACCCATAATCGGTTTAATTGCCTCAGTCGCCTTCAGCAAATTGTAGTGAGGAATGTTGAGGAATATATGATGAGCAACATGAGTACCAATGTCATGATGGATGTGATTGATCAAACCATAATCGCGGTCAATACTAGAAATTGCACCTTTTAAAAAAGTCCAATCTTCACCACGATACCAAGGAAGATCTGGCTCGGTGTGATGTAAAAACGTCACCAAATCTAGCCAAATAATAAACACAATATAGGGTGCAGCGTAGTATTTCAGTAACCACATCCATCCCCATTGATAGGTCAGAAAACCCAACAAACCAACCATCAAAGTACAAAGTATAGTACTGGTAATAACATCCCATTTTTCTGATGGTTTAAAAAGTGAGCTATTGGGTAAAAAATGGGAACCTTCCTTATTAGGAGAACGCTTAAACAAATACACTGGATAAGCCAATAAGAAAACATAATATCGACCGATCTTTTGTACTAAAGGCATCTCCTTGTACTGTGATTCTGTCACAGGATACCAGCTTTCATCATTATCTAGATGACCAGTATTTTTGTGGTGAGTTCTGTGGCTAATGCGCCAACCGTGATATGGAACGAGTATTGGTGTGTGGGAAAGATGCCCAATCAAACCATTCAGCCATTTATGCTTAGAAAAAGATTGGTGTCCGCAGTCATGTCCTACTACAAATAAAGCCCAAAACATCGTACCTTGCGCTAGCCAGAAAATTGGCCAGAAATACCAAGAATCTAAGTAATGAGCAACAGCATAAAGCAGAGTAATAATCAAGATGTCACGCCAGAAATAATAGAGAGATTTTGTGACATTTGGTTGAAAGCATTCCGCAGGTATTGCAGCTTTTAAATCCTGAAGGGTGAAGGGTAGTTGAGATGCATCCTCAGATGATTTGGAGCTATAAGAATTGTCTAACTTGATAGTATTGGATTGCACTAGATTATTTTGTTGGATATGAGTCGGACTTTAGTTTGAGGCTATTTAATTTAACCTCTAAAATAAATTTCTGGCAAAATTTATGGATTTAGCAGTTCAGGCACCAGAAATCAGAATATTCTAATTCTTATTTCTGAAATTCTGAATTTTTTCTTACAAGAAATTTATTTTTTGCAGCAAGTTTAGCTTTCACTAACTTGCAAGCAGGCAGAATTAGCAATTTCCCTACAAGAAAACTTTTGTATAGAGAATTGCCAGCAGATAATTAAAGAATGAAGGATAAAGGGAAAAATTGCAGAAGCATTTATCCCTCATCTTTTATACTTCATATCGCTTTGAATAGTACTCGTTGAAAGACTCATAGCCTACATCAATTGTGTACAGATGACATTGATCTGTGATCTGCTTCATCAAAGACCAAGAAAACTGACATTCATCATGCAGATAAGGCCTCCAATTTGCTTTGATGCTGTTGTAAGCTAATCGCAAATTGTAAGAAGGAATTGCAGTCGAAATATGATGAGGAACGTGAACATTGATATCGTGGCAGAGGAATTCTACCCAACGGGGATAATCACAATGAACAGTACCAAATAGTTGCGCTAAAGCTTCGTTCCACTTGTTAGTTGCCACAAAAGGAACATCTGCGGCAGTGTGGTGAACAATAGTAAAGGTACTCATCCAGAAGTGGTAAACCAGCCAGGGTACTAGCCAAAACTTGACAAATCCCCAAATACCTGTTGTAGCGAGCAAGATCGGGAAAGCGATCGCCGCAGATAATACAACAACAGCTACAGAAAGTTTAATACTAGATTGGTCTTTAGTGGCAAATTTGCGCCAATCAAAATGTACAACCGCCCAATGTCCAATTGAACCCACCCACCAGAGGCGTTTACGCATAAACACCTCAAAAGCAGACTGCCGGGTTTTATCCCAACCTTCAAAAACTTCTGGTCTAATGGGATGCCAAGCATTATCTTCGTCTAGCTTGTTGGTATGGGTGTGATGATAATTATGCTTAATCCGCCAACTATGGAAGGGATAAATTAACGGTATTAAAAACACATGTCCCACCAAATCATTTACCCAGCGACGTTTGGCAAACGACCGATGACCACAATCATGAGCAATTACAAAAAAACCTGTTAAAGCAGTGCCTGTAAAAATCCAAGCCAAGGGCAAGAGAAACCAAGGAGTAATCGTCAAGCTGTAATAACCCAAGCAAACCATCAAGACACTGACTATCACTCGTGTCCAAGCTTTGCGCCGATTTTTCTCAAAACATTCCCTTGGTAGAGATTTAACAATATCTTTTAGCCTCAGGTCGGAATTACCAAGGTCATCATCTAGTTTTTGGCTGTTAATTATTGATGTAGTCATGAAAACCTGAAAAACAACAAACTCCTCCACCAAGTCACTCAAAAAGTAACTTGCCACAAAGCTTCTTAACATTAGCGTCTCGGATTATAGCAATCTAAGTTACCCTAACGCACCAGTAAACAGCTGATTAATACCATTACAAAATCAGCGAAAAGTCAAAAATCCTTTGTCATTAGTCATTTGTCCTTAGTAAACGACTAATGACAAAGGGGAAACGACTTACTGTTTTGTTGGCGCCAGCTTCACATTAGTAGCCAGACCAAATACTTGCAGCAATTGAATCGTCATCCAAGTTAAATCAATTTCCCACCATTCCAGCCCGTGACGAGCTGAGTATTGATAAGCATGGTGGTTATTGTGCCAGCCTTCACCAAATACTAGTAAAGCTACCCACCAGCAGTTAGTTGATCTATCACCAGAATCATGGCTTTGATAGCCAAACTTATGAGTGGCGCTGTTCACCAACCAAGTGCAGTGGTAAACCCAGACAATGCGAACAAAAATTCCCCAAACAACAAAAGGCCAACCGCCCAGAAATAAGAGTAATAAACCCAGGGCCACCTGGATCAAAATGAAATATTTTTGTAAAAACTGATAAACTGGGTCTTCGGCAATATCTTTGGTAAAGCGAGGAATATCAGCTTGAGCCGGACATCGATAAATCAGCCAACCCATGTGACTCCACCAAAAGCCCTTGTTAGAGTCATGGGGATCGGGAGCAGTATCAGAATGTAAATGATGAATGCGATGTGTCCCTACCCACTCAATTGGCCCTCCTTGACAGGCGAGAGTTCCGAAAAAAACTAGGATATACTCTAACCACTTGGGAGTTTGAAAACTGCGATGAGTGACAAGGCGGTGGAATCCCAGGGTGACACCTAAACCACCAGTTACCCAGTACAGCAGTAAAGCTACACCAACTGCCCTCCAGTTAAAGTTACCAGGGAAAAAAGCAAACAGAGCGCCGATGTGTAGACCAGCGAAAAACAGGGTATTAACCCAGTTAATTTGAGGTTTGGTTGAGGTAGCGATTGTCATGCAGAAACCTGAATTGGAAGTGTTCAGCCGAAGAAAGCGAGATCCGAAAATCCGCATATCTATAATTTTTTGTAAACGAGGAAGTAATGAACAGCTTGGAACAGCTGCTGCAAGCAGAACAGGCACTGTTAGAAATTTTTTCTGGAATTGACGCTCAGGTCAAGCGTAATCTTCAACGAGTGCTGGATGCTTTTCGACATCACCGTGTAGGCGCACACCATTTTGCGGGTGTATCTGGTTACGGTCATGATGATTTAGGACGAGAAACCTTAGATAAAGTTTTCGCCCAAGTGATGGGGGCCCAAGCCGCGGCAGTCCGTGTACAGTTTGTTTCAGGAACTCACGCGATCGCTTGTGCCTTATTTGGTGTACTCCGTCCTGGAGATGAGATGTTAGCAGTAGTAGGTTCTCCTTACGATACGCTAGAAGAAGTGATCGGTTTACGAGGTCAAGGTCAAGGCTCCCTTATCGAGTTTGGCATAAATTACCGCCAATTAGAGCTAACCCCCGAAGGAACTATCCATTGGCAAGCTTTAAGTAATAGCGTGGCTGATAACACACGTTTAGTGTTAATTCAACGCTCTTGTGGCTATTCTTGGCGTCCGGGCCTCTCAATTGCCGACATTGAAAAAATCATTCATATAGTTAAACAACAAAACCCCAACACAGTTTGCTTCGTAGATAACTGCTACGGCGAATTCATCGAAACCCAAGAACCCACTGCCATTGGTGCAGATTTAATCGCAGGGTCATTGATTAAAAATCCTGGGGGGACAATTGTCAACGCTGGTGGTTATATTGCCGGTCGTGCCGACTTAGTAGAAGCCGCCGCCTGTCGCTTGACTGCTCCTGGCATCGGTAGTTATGGTGGTGCTACTTTTGACCAAAATCGTCTGTTATTCCAAGGTTTATTTTTAGCACCCCAGATGGTAGGAGAGGCGATGAAAGGGACTCATCTGACTGGTTACGTATTTGACAAACTTGGTTATCCAGTTAATCCTGCACCCCTAGCCCCCCGTCGAGATGTGATTCAAGCTATTAAACTCGGTTCTGCTGCCAAGCTAATTGCCTTCTGTAAAGCCATACAACATAACTCTCCTATTGGTTCCTATCTTGACCCCGTTCCTGATGAAATGCCGGGGTATGAGAGCCAAGTAGTGATGGCTGGAGGGACATTTATTGAGGGTAGTACCTTGGAGTTTTCAGCGGATGGGCCGTTGCGGGAACCTTATGTGGTTTATTGCCAGGGTGGGACTCATTGGACTCATGTGGCGATCGCTTTGGAGGCGGCGATCAAAGCAGTGGGTGGTGCTACAAATTACATGGGTTAGGATTGTCTCACGCAGAGGCGCAAAGACGCAGAGAGTTTATGATTGAGAATGAGATTTCGGGTGCTGTTGTGGATGCTGCTTATAAGGTTCACACGCAATTGGGGCCTGGTTTGCTGGAATCGGTTTATGAAACAGTTATGGATTTTGAGTTACGGAGGCGAAAGCTACGGGTTAGAAGACAGGTAATGATTCCAGTGTTCTATGAGGGTGTACTTTTGGAAGAAGGCTTCCGTGCTGATTTGATTGTTGAAGATAGGGTAATTGTTGAACTCAAATCAGTAGAAGTTATTCATCCAGTACACAAAAAGCAGCTATTAACCTACCTACGCCTTGCTGATAAGCGAGTTGGATTGCTAATCAACTTCAACGTCTCGCTCATCAAAGACGGTATCTCGCGGGTAGTCAATAACCTCTAAATCCTCTCTGCGCCTCCGCGTCTCTGCGTGAGACATCACTCCGGTAACTTATACTGCCCAACGATCCGCTTAGCATACTCCGGCACATGCGCCTCCAACTTTTGCGGATAATTCCGCTTTACATACAAATAATTGCGAGTAAAGTGAGAATCAATCGAAAATCGCCCATACTCCAACCCTTTAGGGCCAATCCTTTCAATCACAACACCCATCAATTTTGCAGCCCACATCGGCAAAGTCACGCCCCGATCATAAGCAGGAATACTTTGTTGTACAGCCTCTTTGCGATCGCCTTTAGACATCACAGGCTGGGTATCTAACTGCCCTTTCACCAAATCAAGCATTTCCTGGCCTGTATCATTTCTCACCACAATCCATTGCCAACCAAAAGGTGCGCCCATGTAACCCACAACTAAATCTGCTAATGAGTTGACGTAATCAAAACAACTCATACAAGAAGGGGCGAAGACATCTTTGAGTTGATTGGTTTTCAAACCAAAGAAAGGTACGGTTTCTGTTGAACCATCCTCATGTTTGAAGTGAACTCGGAAGTCTTGCATGAACTCATAATGTACTACTGTGCTAGGCGAACGACTAGTGGTTTCTAAGAATTTTTGCAGTCCAGCGCGGTTGACATTATCTACACAAGGCGTGCCTAAGACATACAATTTCTCTAAACCCAGTTGTTTTTCTACGGCTCGTAATGCCTGAATTTGGCAACCAACACCTATCACTAATAAGCGCTTCATTCCCGATGTTTCTATCTGTTCGAGTACGGAAAGGTTGGGTGACAGTGTTGGTTTGTTTACCCTGGCTGCAAGTATTTCTTCTGGGGTACGGGCAATTACTGGTCTAGGTTGAAAGCGGTCTTCTTTGGTGTTTTGTACACAAACAACTCCTTCTACTAAGCCACGATTCAGCATTTCAATGGCGATAGTACTAACAATCCCTGTCCATTGGGCACCAGGAATCGGCTGCTGTTTGCGTGCTGCTATCATGTCTTGATGAACACCAAAGTACAGTTCATCGGCATTGTCGAGATGACGCGATCGCTTATGTGCTTGTTCTTCAAGTTCGCTTATCTGCTGGTTAAGAAAGGCGCAAGCTTCCTTGACATAGTGTATATAATATGTATCACACAGTCCGCACTCGCTACACAGTTCTTTGGCAGGGCGACGACTGGTAGGTTTTAAAGCTTTGGCTTTTTTATGCTTGCTAGAATTAACTGAGGTCATAATAAATTATTTATCTTATTCAGGCACAGCTTTTACTACAATACCGCCATAGGTTATGAACTTCACAATAGAGATTGAGCAAGAAGAGGATGGACGCTTTCTAGCTGAAGTGATCGATTTTCCCGGCGTGCTGGCTTATGGACAGACACCAGAAGAAGCAGTTGCTAGTTAGCGCAAAATACACAGCAATTACCTCATCTTACGCCTGTATAATTTGTTTTTTTGATTTTTATCCCGCCATTAGGATAATACATACAACTCTTTGGAAGTATTGACATCTGAAGTTTTCCAACATTTATATTGCATATTCTGAAAAAACGTTATAAATTATTAAGTTATAGGGGAATAATTTAACTTCTAGTGTCAAATCTGAGTAAACATACTGTCAGCATTTGTAACTTCACACAAATCTTAAACAGCGCTCAAGATGTGTTTTTGTTTGGTGAAGCAAAGATTTAGGTCATGTAAACGGAACCACTAACAATCTAAAAATGTATCTAGTGGGCTGTTGTTAGCAACTATATCAGCGCTTGAGGCGAAAAAATATAAATATAACTCGCCAAAAAGCCATTAATTAAGTTTCATAAAAATTACAGCTTTGGCTGTTGTTGATAGACTGATTTTTTGCATATAGTTTACTATTCAAAAAATCGTCATTTTTTTGATGAAAATAATCAAAGAAGGTGCATCTCACACAAAATCACGACCTAAATGGAGTTATTATGGCAATGCAAGTAGAAAAATTAGAAGCTACTGAAAATGTAGAAGAAATTGCCTGGAAAGCACTAGAAAATTCTATCCTTTATTATCAAGGGCGTCCAGTTGGTACAGTAGCTGCCTATGATGGATCACAAGAAGCACTAAATTATGACCAATGTTTTATTCGAGATTTTGTCTCTTCAGCCTTAATTTTCTTAATCAAAGGCAGAACAGATATTGTTCGTAATTTCCTAGAAGAAACTCTCAAGTTACAACCTAAAGAAAGAGCATTAGATGCCTATAAACCTGGAAGAGGTTTGATACCAGCCAGCTTTAAAGTTATCTCAAATAACGGGGAAGAATATTTAGAAGCAGACTTTGGGGAACATGCGATCGCCAGAGTCACACCAGTCGATTCTTGCCTGTGGTGGATAATATTATTACGCGCTTATATAGTTGCTACTAAAGATTATTCCATAGCTTATCAACCTGAATTTCAAAACGGTATCAGGTTAATTATGGAAATCTGTCTAGCTAATCGTTTTGATATGTACCCAACGCTATTAGTTCCAGACGGCGCTTGTATGATTGACCGCCGTATGGGTATATATGGTCATCCCCTAGAAATTCAAGTGCTATTTTACACGGCATTACGTGCGGCTCGTGAATTGCTAATTTGCAAAGGCAATCAAGATATTGTTGCAGCTATAGATAATCGTTTACCTCTTTTATGCGCTCATATTCGCCAGCATTATTGGATAGATATTAATCGTCTAAATGCAATTTATCGCTTCAAAAGCGAAGAATATGGCAAGGCCGCTGTGAATTTATTCAATATATATGTAGATTCTGTGCCCTATTATGAATTAGACAAGTGGCTAACAAAAAAAGGTGGTTATTTAGCCGGTAATGTTGGCCCATCGCAGCTAGATACTCGTTTCTTTTCGCTAGGAAACTTGATGGCGATTATTTCAGATCTCGCTACTGAAGAACAGTCACAAGCGATCATGAATCTCATCGAAGAACGATGGGATGATTTAGTGGGAGACATGCCGATGAAAATCTGTTTCCCAGCTTTGGAACATGAAGAATACAGAATTGTCACCGGCTGTGATCCGAAAAATATTCCCTGGTCATATCATAATGCTGGTAGCTGGCCTGTCTTAATGTGGATGTTAGCAGCGACAGCTTTAAAAACAGGCAAAACAAGTATGGCGAAAAGGGCAATTGAAATCGCTCAATCACGTCTGTGTGAAGATGAATGGCCAGAATATTATGATGGTAAGAAGGGGCGATTGATTGGTAAACAAGCTAGAAAATACCAAACATGGACAATTGCCGGGTTCCTGTTAGCTAAGGAACTGATGGATAACCCCGATTATTTACCACTAATCAGCTTTGGAAAATTACCACCAGAAGTAGTTTCTAGGGCTTGTGAGTTTGAAATCGCCAGCGTCGATAATTATATACCTCGGTAAATCTGTTAAAGTAAGACGATTCCTCAGAGAAAAATTTGTTTGGGCGGCCCCTTGGAATTACAAGGGGCTTTTAGTATGATTCCATGATCAATAGCCGTCAACTAGCTTTTATCGTCTTGCGAGATGTTCACAAAGGGGCTTATGCTGATGTTGCCCTTGATAGAGTGCTGCAAAAAGTTAATTTGCCCGATCGCGATCGCCGTTTGGTGACAGAGTTAGTTTATGGCAGTGTCAGAAGGCAACGCACCCTTGACGCCATTATTGACCAACTCGCTAAAAAGAAATCTCATCAACAACCCAAAGACCTCCGCACTATCTTACATCTGGGCTTCTATCAATTACGTTACCAAGAGCGTATCCCCTCCTCGGCGGCTGTAAATACAACTGTCCAACTCGCTAAAGAAAACGGTTTCTCTGGACTTACGGGTTTTGTGAATGGTCTGTTACGACAGTACATACGTCTGGCAGAGGAAAAACAAGCAGATCCATTACAATTGCCAGAAAATCCAGTAACACGCTTGGGTATTTTACACAGCTTTCCTGACTGGATTATTCAAATTTGGTGGGAACAGATAGGTTCAACCCAAACAGAACAATTATCTGAATGGATGAACCAATCACCAACAATTGACTTGCGGGTTAACCCGCTTCGCACATCAATTGAGACAGCTGAGGCGGCGTTGCAAGCCGCTGGTGTTTTGGTAAGGCGTGTTCCTCATTTACCCCAAGCTTTAAGATTGATTGGTAGCACTGGGTCAATTCAAAATTTACCCGGTTTTAGTGAAGGTTGGTGGACTGTACAAGATAGTAGTGCCCAATTAGTTGGTCATTTGCTTGACCCACAACCAGGTGAAGTGATTATTGATGCCTGTGCTGCACCAGGGGGAAAAACTACTCACATCGCTGAGTTAATGCAAGACCAAGGTAAAATATGGGCCTGCGATCGCACTCCATCTCGGCTGCGTAAACTCCAAGAAAATGTTCAAAGGCTGAATCTACAATCTGTGCAAATTTGCACTGGCGACAGTCGCCACTTTACCCAATTCCAAAATATCGCAGACCGCGTACTGTTAGATGCCCCCTGTTCTGGTTTAGGAACGCTACACCGTCATGCAGATGCTCGTTGGCGTCAAACACCAGAATCTATCCAGGAACTCTCAATCCTTCAAAAACAGTTAATATCACATACATCAACTTTTGTCAAGGCTGGTGGTATCTTAGTTTATGCCACTTGTACACTGCATCCAGCAGAAAACGCAGAAGTAATTTCAGCATTTTTAGCAGAGTATCCTAATTGGCAAATAGAGCCACCCAAAGCTGATTCAACCACTTACAGCTATTTTCAGTTTCCAGGCTGGCTGCAAGTTTGGCCCCATCAACAGGACATGGATGGCTTTTTCATGGTGCGCTTAAGAAAAACCAACGATTCCGAATGAATACTGTTTGAGATTGTACGATTTGATGGAGGCCCGAATCTCCTAGAGGAGGCAGCAATGGTTACTCATTCCAATGTCAAAAATTTAGTTAAAATCCTGATTGGTGCTGCTTGGATTGATGGAAGAATCCAGCCAGAAGAGCGGCAATACCTACGTGAAATAGCTCAAGCCAAAGGTTTGGCTAGCGATCCAGACATTAAGCCGTGGCTCTACGAATTAGTTCCCGTACAGCCACAAGAATGCTATGAGTGGGTGAAGGAGTATTTAGGCGATCGCCCTAGTTTGGAAGATTGCGAAAACTTGATTGAAGCTATCAGTGGGTTAATTTATAGCGATGGTGAGGTTGCAACTGAAGAAGCAAGACTTCTAACCAAGTTACAAGATATTACCAAGCCGAATGAGTCTAATCAACCAGCACATACTTTGCTTCTTAAACAAATCCAAAAGCTGTACCGTCGTTGGGTTGAAGTTCAAAATTAATTTTAGTCAGAAGTCCAGAGTCAAAAGTCCATAAGTGTTTGATTATTGAACGCCAGTTGCTCATGCTTATAATGAGCCTCTGCTCGACTAGGGTTTCCTAGCAGACACCCGGAGGGTAGCGTGGCAACCCTCTTGGCGCAGTCTTTCCCTCAAGGGAAAGACTGCGCTGACTCCTCTTGACTCTTAAACACCAGTCGCTCATGTGGGAAACCCCTTAGCGTTAGCCTCTCCTTATAGGAGAAGACCGCGCTGGCTCCCCTTAACTCATTAAGACTTCGGTTCACCCAGACCCGGAGTTTCTTCTTTTTCAATTTTAGGTACAAAATCAGGACGCTCTTTGCTTTCCCAACCCGCAGGGCGTTTGGAGTTGTACCAAGCAATCGAGCCAATGGTGACAGCAGCAATAAAGCCAACAACGTACACCAAAGTAAAAGCCAAAGGAAATTGACCACCGCCTGTGGCAACAGAATCAGCTGCTTGCATCAATACATGCATGAGTATATTCTCCTCATTTAGGTAACACTACTTAACACACTATAGAATGAGCGTATCACCTAACATCCCCCTGTAGTTGAGCAAGTTGATATTCGTTGGGAGTAGGAAATGGGGAATTGTTTATTCTCCACGTTTTTGCGTCCCCACCTCCCCAATCCCTCATCTCACTGCGAAGAAGGTCTGAGTCGATCGCGCCAAGAAGGTGATGAACCGGAAGAATCAGAATTATTTCCAGAGAATGAACGCCTTCGTCTTACAGGCGTTGAAGGTGAAGAATCTGATTGTGATCTTCTGTATCGCCGCCGGGGACGAGATGATTCTGAGGAGTCACTAGTGGAAGTTGAGGCTTCACTGGTGCGATCGCGGCGACGTCTGCGTCTTGGAGTATCATCATTATCTGATTGCTGCTGCGCTTCTTGATAATAGCGTCGTCTACCCCGGCGTCTTCTAGATGAGCTGCTATCATCAGAATTTCTTACGTTATCCTCATCTTCATCTGATTCCTTAGAGGCAATAGCACGATTAATAATTCTTCCTGGCTTGATGCGCTGTGCTTTGATTGTGCCTTTACGACCATCTAACTTGGGTCTTTCGGGAAACTTTTCGACAGGCATTCCTTCTACTGCTTCTTCCATAAATTCGTGCCAGGTGTAGGCAGCACTGCTACTACCGCCATAAGTAGGGCGGTTATCATCGTTGCCTAGCCAAACTCCTGTCACCAATTGCGGAATGTAGCCGATAAACCACAAGTCGCGGGCTTTATCAGAAGTACCAGTTTTCCCAGCAACAGGTCGATCATTTAATTGGGCAGCGGTACCAGTCCCAGCACGAACAACGTTGCGTAGCATCCAAGTCATAATCGCAGCGCTATCTTGATCTAGAGCTTGCTGTGATTTGAAATCAGCAGACCAGATCACCTTGCCTTGACGGTTAAGTATACGGCGAATCCCGTGGGCTTCTGCGTGCAATCCTTGGGTTGCGAAACTGCCGTAAGCGCTAGTCAACTCCAGCAGATTGACTTCATTTGAGCCAAGGGCTAGGGAATAAGTGGGTCTGAGTTCCGATTTAATCCCCATCTTATGAGCGACTTTAATCGTTGGCTCATATCCCACATCCATCAATACCTTAACCGCAATTATATTGATAGAACTGGTGAGAGCATCTCGCATACTCATCCAACCATGAAAGTTTTCCCCAAAATTCTTTGGTTCGTAGCCATCTACTACCAAGGGTGCATCCAAGTAGGTATCGTAAGGACTTTTACCAGTAGCTATAGCAGTCGCATACACAAATCCCTTAAATGTTGAGCCTGGCTGACGCTGTGCTTGAGTTACCCGATTAAACTGATTTTTGCTAAAATCTTTGCCGCCAACCATGGCTTGAATTTCACCACTGCGAGGATCAATAGCTACTAAAGCTGCTTCTTTAAAGTTTTCCCAAGTACCCTGATTTCGCAGCGTTTTCGCAACCGCTGCTTCTGCTACCTTCTGCCAAGCCGGGTTTAAGCTAGTTTCTACTACTAAACCCCCACCAGCCAACACATCTGGGGAAACGTACTTGGGCAATTCATTCTGGATATAGCTAGTAAAGTAGGGGGATTCTACTTGCAATCGCTTGGGAGGACTGGTTTTAAGGTTTATTGGTTCTTGAGTTGCGGCTTGTTTTTCGGCTGCTGTGATCACTCCATCTTCTTGCATCCGCTGTAGTACCAGATTGCGCCGCGCTTTAGCCATTTCTGGATTTTTGTCTGGAGAGTATAAGCTAGGAGCCGGGGCTAATCCAGCAATTGTTGCCATCTGTGATAAAGAGAGTTGATCTGGCGTTTTACTAAAATACACCCACGAGGCGTCTGCCACTCCATAAGCCCCAGCTCCCAAATAGACCAAATTCAGATAACGTTCTAAAATCTGATCTTTGGTCAATACTTGCTCCATTTTTTGTGCTAAACGCACCTCTTTAAGTTTGCGCCAGATTGTTCGCTCTTGTTTGAGAAAGAGAATTCGCGTTAGCTGTTGCGTGATTGTGCTACCACCTTCTACGACATTTTGCGATCGCAAGTTATTCAAAACTGCTCTAACAATTCCCTGTGCATCAACCCCATTGTGTTTCTCAAATCTTCTATCTTCAGAAGCGATGAAAGCCCCTTTGAGCTGATCAGGTATTTGCTCCAGCTTTAATTGCTCTCTAGTCGCTTCTCCTTGTTGTTGTAATATAGTACCGTCAGCAGCTTTGATTGTCAGTGTCTGCTCTCTTTGCACAGCACTTAGCAGCTCTTTATCTGGCAAAGAGCGGTCTATTGAGTTGATACCGTAGATTACCGCCACGATACCACCACTTACACCCAAGCCAACCCAGAACCATGGGCGACGATAAAGCGGTTTATTTCCCAAAGGAAGTTTGGGCAAAGTCACAGATGGTAAGCTTTTCATACGGTTCAGTAATTGCCTCGCCTGCACCAGATGTGTTGGTGGTGAATTCTCATCTGTGGATTCCTCAGATTCCTCGTGTTCATGATGATTACCAGGCGGCAATCGCAGTTTCTCTTTATCAGAGTCGCTCAACTTTGTTGGCTTTTGTTTGAACCAGGAGGTAAGCTTCCCCACGTTCGTTCCTCGCTCAAAGAAGTAATAAAAACTTGACCGCCATCAGAGAAGTCTAGGATTAGCACACCACGTTTGTGTTAGTATAATAGCCCATAAACAATTGACTAAATTCACCATTATCAAATAATGTTTGGGAAAACTCGTTAATCCAGTACAGTAAAAAAAGATACTGCATTACATAATTATTGGGGATTGGGAATTGAATAATGTAAATTCGGCTCAAGAAAATTATTTCCCAGTCCCCAGTCCCCAATACCCAGTACCCAATCCCCAGTCCCTAACCCCTAATAACTTGCTCAAGTTCAGTGCAGTAGCCCTTGGCGGGAATATGGGCGATTCCCAGGCAATTTTAGAAGCGGCGATCGCAACCTTAGCCCAAACACCCAAAATCAGCATCAAAGCTAAATCCAGTTGGTACACAACCAAAGCCGTAGGGCCACCACAGCCAGACTATTTAAACGGCTGTGTCGTCTTGCAGGTAGAAATCTTACCCCAACAACTATTAGAAACTCTGTTAGCAATTGAACAAAAATTTGGACGCGTCCGCCAAGAACGCTGGGGGCCGCGAACTCTGGATTTAGATTTGTTATTATATGATGACTTAATCATCAATACACCAACTCTGCAAATTCCCCACCCCCGAATGCGGGAGCGAGCTTTTGTTTTAGCCCCACTTGCAGAAATTGCCCCAGATTGGGTAGAACCCATCTCTGGATTGGTAATTAAAGAACTCCTGAAAGAGGTAGACTGTTGTGATGTATATTTATTGATGGGCAATTAACACCACCATCTCAAAACAACAAAATAGTAACTTTATGAGACGTGATGCTTATATCCCCCGTCATTCATGCGTGGAAGTGTCAAAATAGACGCTAGTGTTTATATCTGTAGTTACAGACAAACAAATTTTACTATGCCATTAGGTAGAGAATTACCACAGCTGCTGAGACAGCGCTTGTTCCACAAAGGACGCAAGTTTGATTTTGAAGTCAATCGCTTGCGTTTACCGAACAAATCAGAGGGGGAATGGGAATGTATTCGCCACCCAGGCGGCGCTTTAGCTGTACCCGTGACTAATGAAGGAAAACTTGTACTCGTTCGTCAATATCGTTTTGCAATTCAAGGGCGGATCTTAGAATTTCCCGCCGGGACTATAGAACCAAGTGAAGAACCTTTAGAAACAGTACAGCGCGAGATTGAAGAAGAAACTGGCTACCGCGCTCAAAAGTGGGAAAAATTAGGAGAGTTTTTCCTCGCTCCTGGTTATTCAGATGAGATTATTTATGCCTTCCTCGCTCAAGATTTAGAAAAGCTAGATACACCCCCAGCGCCAGAGGAAGATGAAGATATCGAAACAGTATTATTAACTCCTGAAGAATTCGAGCAAGCTATTCTCCACGGGGAACTAGTAGATGCCAAATCAATTGCCAGCTTTATGTTGGCACGTCCTTTGTTAGTTTAAACAACAAAACTGTTGATAGAGACGCACCATGGCTCGTCTCTACAACTCTTGATTACAAAAAATATGATTATTAATTCTCAATTAACCAATATTTTATTAATAGCAGGAATTGTTTGTTTAATAATTGCTGTTATTGGTAACTCTAAATTAGGTTTTGTCGAAATTAATCCGGGTTGTTTTGGTAGGTTATTAGCTTTAACCCTTGGTACTCTCAGCTTAGTGTTTGCTGTGGGTTTAGGAAATTTACCTTTAGAAACACTTGATTCATTAAAAACGTATCTATCAGAACAAATTCAACAGAATATTAGTTCAATTAACGAAATATTGCAGCGCTCATAACGACATTTTGATTAAAATTGGTAATCAAAATGTCAAATCAAGTTTGGTTATCGCAATTACAAAAACATAGAGCAGTGGCCGTTATTCGCGCTCCCAAAATCGAGTGGGGACAGCAAATGGCAATGGCTGTAGCCTCTCAAGGAATGCAGCTCATCGAAATTACTTGGAATAGCGATCGCGCCGCAGAATTAATTAGTCAACTCCGCTTAAAATTACCTAACTGTACTATTGGTACAGGTACATTATTCAATGTAAAGCAACTACAAGCAGCAATTACATCTGGGGCACAATTCCTCTTCACACCCCATGTTGATGCTGCAATGATTCAACTAGCAGTAGCGCAAGATATACCCATCATCCCAGGAGCGTTGACTCCTACAGAAATCGTTAATGCTTGGAATATAGGTGCAAGCTGCGTCAAAGTGTTTCCCGTAGAAGCATTAGGTGGAGTTCAGTATATCAAAAATCTGCAAGGGCCATTAAGTCAAATTCCCTTAATTCCCACTGGCGGCGTCACTCCAGAAAATGCCAAACAATTTTTGCAAGCAGGTGCAATTGCTGTGGGTTTGAGTAGCCAATTATTCCCCAAAGAACTAGTAGAAACAAGAAATTGGCAAGCGATCGCTCAAAACGCCAAATTTTTGATACAAAAGTTACATTAGTCTAGGATAAAATCATCAAAAACTTGGTCATTTGAGTGTATTTACTATGAAAAGCCTAATTTATCCTAATTGGGTGCGTCGCTTAAAAATACTCCTTGTTAGTACAGTACTTTCTTGTAGTTTGGTAACTACTGGTTCAGCTCAGGTGTGGGCAAAGCCTCAAAATAAGATAATTGCTCAAACAATTCAGACATTACAACAATCTGAGCGGCGCTGGATTCAGATTAATTTAGCAAAGCAACGTTTAATCGCCTGGCAGGGTGATAGGGTTGTTTATGGTGCAGCGATTTCTTCTGGTAAAAACTCTACCCCCACGCGGATTGGTAGTTTTAGAATTCAATCCAAATTCAAATCTACTCGAATGCAGGGTAGGAATTATGACGTTCCTAATGTTCCTTATGCAATGTTTTATCAGGGAAATTACGGCATTCACGGCGCATATTGGCATCGCAAGTTTGGGACTCCAGTCAGCCACGGCTGTGTAAATCTCGCACCCAAACATGCGAAATGGCTATTCAATTGGGCCTCAATAGGGACTCCAGTAGTCATTCATAGATAATGAAAAGGTAATTTGAGCAAGAGTAGAAATATCTATAAAACAAGACAAATCAGTGGTTCTCAGCAGTATTTTCTGCTGGGAATCTCCGGACTGGAGATAACTGAACAAGAAACAGTATATAGAAGAAGGCACTCACATAGTTTGCTCTCAAGAAATAAGCGTAAGTCCTGACATTTTTCAATTCAAAATTCAAAAAAAATTAAGAGAGTAATTTTGAATTTTGTTTAGCAGTATTCATGGAAGAGTTGCGTATATCCGCTAAAGAATAGTGGGAACATATCTATGTGATTGATTGCATAGAGTTGGGAATTGGCTTCTCCTGTCGGAGACGCTCTTGCTAGCAAGATCCCGCAGGGTACGACTTCGCTTAGCCTACGGGGAATTGGTTATTCTCCGCGTCCCCCTCATGCCCCTACTCCTCAAAGTGAAACGGTCTTATCAAGGTGATGCATCATGCAAACTTGGATTCGTTGCTGCGGAACTTTTTGTACTGGTGTGACGCTGGTACTAGCGACTTTCTTGTCTTTGTCATCCACCACGGCTAATTCCAACTCAGCTATAGCTAGAGCTACATCGCATAGAATATCTGAACGCAACTTTGCAGTATTTAATAACGACAGCATTAATGTATCTGATGTCCGGCAAACGACTCGACCCCGCTGGATTGAAATTGACCTGTCCGAGCAACGGTTATCTGCCTGGGAAGGCAAAAAACTTGTTCATTCATACCGAATTTCTACAGGTAAGCGTTCGACCCCCACACCTATAGGTAGGTTTCGGATTAATTCTAAATATCGCACTCATCGAATGCGAGGTAGAGGCTACAACATTCCCAATGTGCCTTACACGATGTATTTTTACAAAGGCTATGCGATTCACGGAGCTTTTTGGCATAACCGTTTTGGTACTCCAGTCAGCCATGGTTGCATAAATTTGCCAGTCCAACAAGCCCGCAAGCTGTATAACTGGACTTCAACAGGAACTTTAGTTGTAGTACGTCGTTGACATCCTCCGTTAACCTAAAAGGTACGGGGATTCCCAAGAATCACTTCATAAGTTCAATACGAAGGGAACAGGGAACAGGAAACAGGCAATAGCGAGGAATGACGTGTTTTCTGTTCCCCTTTCAATAATTGATAAAGGTAAAGAAGGAGAACTGATCAAAATTGACACTTCAGCTTTAAAACACAAAGTTGCTAGCGTTATTTAGGGTGCCTGTACCTTTTACATCCACCGTAATAAAAGGACTGAAGCTTTCATTGCCTGTGGAACCATCCACATCAATTTGCACGCTGAAGTTGTTAGAAATATTGCCTTGTATGATTTTGACATAGCCATCGGCTATGGCATTAGTACCGGTGTAGCTGAGGCTATCGAGCAACTGGGTAAAGACTATTTTGTCTTTACCAATCTCAAAGTCAGTGATTGTATCGCCCCGATCGCTAATATTAGTGTAGACAAATTGGTCATTACCTTCACGACCAGTGAGTTTATCTGCACCTGCTAAGCCGATAATGCGATCGCTAACTGATGTGCCAATAATCACATCATTACCAGAAGTTGCTTTTTTCAGGCTACTAGTTGAACTGGTAGTAGTTGCCTGTGTGGCTGTACTTGTGAGGCTGCTGGCCGCTTTTGCACCATACTCATATGCTCCAACATCAGGTTGACTGTCACGATTAAAGCCTCGGATATCGGTTTTTGGTGCCTTTGTTGTCACACCCTCATCAATAGCAGGACTTCCCGCTAATATCGGACGCACCAGTACACCATTTATAGTTTGCAAAGAACCAAGTTTGGGATTAGCAATCAGAGAACCAGCAGTTACTTTTTTATTCTTGCTATTGACTGGGGAAGGAAACTCAATATTACCGCCACCATCCCGTAACTGAAATGCAACCTGCTGAGCAAGTCCTGAAGAGTTGTTTGCTTTGTTATTGGCAACTATTGAATTGGTGAGTGTGGCTATTTGCTTACCAACAATCCAAAAAGCTCCTCCATAGGTTTGAGCATAGTTATCGACAACTGTAGAGTTGGTGATGTCGATATTGGCGGATGCACTAGGATTGATGGTGATTGCTCCACCATAACCTTTGGTACTACTTGCTTTGTTTCCAGAAAAAGTACTGTTTTCAACAGTAGCGCGAGCATTTTTAGAATTTACATACCCATCTAGCCACAATCCACCGCCTTGTCCTTCGGCAATATTGTTGGCAAAGGTGACATTGCGGATTGTGATATTCCCATTAGCTCTTACTCCTCCCCCCAAAGCAATTCCTTTGGAGTCGGGTTTGACTTTGTTGTTGATAATTATGCTATCTTCAATAATCGCCTTATCTGGATAGTAGATATAAAGATTGATCGCTCCCCCATCCCTTCTGCTTTCATTGCCTTCAAATCGACTCCCACTAATTCTAATTGTGCCACCCACTGTTTCTGAGTCATTTTTGGGGCCATCAATATTTGCACCGTCTGTATAAATTGCACCACCTCCGTAAGAGGATTTGTTCTTGAGGAAAACGGAATCTTCTACTACTAAGGGGCCTAAAAGCTTATAAATCGCTCCACCTGAAACGCCACGATTGTTGGTGAATCGACTACTTTTGATCGATAATAATCCAGTGCTTCCAGCCGCGATCGCACCTGCACTAAAGCCATTATTAGCGACGCTGCCATCGTTGTTGTCAAAGGTGCTATCCGATACTTTGACAACACAAGAACGGCCAACATGAATAGCTCCACCCCGATTAGAAACGTTGTCCTCAAACTTACAATCAGATACCGTTAATCTACTGAAGTTATTGAGATTAATCGCACCGCCTCTAATCTCAGACTTGGGATCACTACTTACTGCTCTACCATTGACAAAGTTTAAGCTTTTTAGAGTTAACCTGATTCCCTGCGTTGTATTAAAAATCCGACTGGCTTTGTTGCCACTGATAGTAATATTTGCTGCACCAGAACCATCAATAATGAGATTCTTATTCAGCTCTATTTGACCACTGGTGAGGGTAATCGTTTTGTTAGCCAGATTAGCTGCAAATTTAATTGTGTCACCTGCTTTAGCCCGAGCAATTGTCTCTCTCAAAGAACCAGAACCACTATTGTTGGCGCTGGTGACAGTGATGATGGACATTTAGTATTCCTCCAAAATTGTGCTTTACCAAACGTTTCTTGCTAATTAAGCATCAAGCAGAAATCACTTACCTTTCGCTGCGGGGAAGAGTGATTCAAAGCACTTTAGTGCTATGTCTTGGCTCTATTCCCCATAAAACTTAGACTTGTCTGGATGGAAGCTAGAAATTTTTGCAAATGACGCTTCCGTTCTCTGGCTATTCGTTGTCATCTAGCTGAATCTTGATTGTCAAGCTTTTGTTAAGAAAGTAGGCATAATTAGACACAAGTGAGTGAATTTTTGTAAAATTTACCAAACTCAGCTTCCTAATTTACCTAAAAGTTTATATTTCTTTACATGAACATAAAGATTTACGCCTATTTGCTTGATAGAGACTTTATATTGTGATGACTAACAAGTTCCGTGGGTTTAAGTCCCCCGGTTATAGAACCGGCAAGTTTTGTGTTGGGATCAAATCCCCATTACAAAACTTAATTACGCACTTCGTAGCGTAAAGCCTGCGGCATAGCTTCGCTTAGAGCGAGTCCTCGATAGCGTCAGCGTAAAGCCTACGGCATAGCTTCGCTTAGAGCGACACAGGAGCGTCGCGTCATTACGAATTACGAATTACGAATTATTTAATGGCTCTGTTCATCTGGTTTGACTGATCACAATCTGCAAAACTTCTAATACTCAATCGCAGATTTATGTGAACTCATGCTGATTTGCAAAACCCAAGTAGTTGATAATAGTGTCAACAAGCTACATCAGAAAGTTTTATCGAACACTACCTATCGGCTTGCTCGAAGAATGATAAAATATAATGCCCTCCTGAAGTAGTGTTAAGTGCGATCGCTTATCAGGAAGAGGAAGAGGGGCAGGGAGAGAAGTAATTAAATAATTCGTAATTCGTAATGACGCTCGAGGACTCGCTACCGCTTCGCTAACGTAATTAAGTTTTGTAATGGGGATTTAGCGCAAAGTCACCAGGGGAAACCTGCGCTCTGACGGCAGTTGTTCATGGGGGAAACCCCCATGAACAACTGCCTCAACTTTGTTAGACAGACCCCAACACAAAACTTGCCGATTTCAGATTTTAGCTTTTGTCTAGATCTTTACCAATCAATTCAATAGTAAGATCTAAAACTTAAAATTGAGAATCACAATGGCAGACCTAACTCCAAATTCTAGTTTTAGTTTGACACTGCGTTTGCAGATTCCTAATCGCGTGGGGATGTTAGCCTCAGTAACGCAGGCGATCGCCATCAATGGTGGTAATCTGGGACAAATTGATTTAATTGAGCAAACCCGCAAAGAATCCACTCGTGATATTACAGTTGATGCTGCTAGCACCGAACACGCCGAAACAATTGTGCAAGCAATCAAAGCATTACCAGACATTACGGTGCTGAATGTTTATGATCGCACCTTTAATTTGCATCGTGGTGGCAAAATCAGCATTACCAGTAGAATTCCCCTCAAAAGTGTTTCCGACTTAGCCATGGCTTACACACCGGGAGTTGGTCGAATTTGTAATGCGATCGCCCAAAAACCAGAAGAAGTTTATAATTTAACCATCAAACAAAACACTGTTGCCATTGTGACTGATGGGAGTGCTGTTTTGGGGTTAGGTAACTTGGGCCCAGCCGCTGCTTTACCTGTAATGGAAGGTAAAGCAATGCTGTTCAAAGAATTTGCTGGAATTGATGCTTTCCCCATCTGTCTTGCTACCCAAGATACAGATGAAATTGTGCGGACAGTGAAGAATTTAGCTCCAGTTTTTGGTGGTATAAATCTAGAAGATATTGCTGCACCACGATGTTTTGAAATTGAGCAGAGATTGCGAAAAGAGTTAGATATCCCCGTTTTTCATGACGACCAACATGGTACAGCCATTGTCACCTTGGCAGCTTTGTTTAATGCTTTAAAGCTAGTACATAAAACCATTGCAGAAATCCGCATCGTGATTAATGGTGCTGGGGCAGCTGGAGTGGCGATTGCCCGCTTACTCAAAAAAGCTGGAGCAGAAAAAATTTGGATGTGCGACTCTAAAGGAATTATCTCCACGAGTCGCACTGATTTAACTGAAGAAAAACGCGAATTTGTTGTGAAAGCCCAAGGTACTCTCGCCGGCGCAATGCAAGGAGCAGACGTATTTATCGGTGTCAGCGTTCCAGGAGTTTTAACACCAGAAATGGTGCAATCAATGGGAAAAGATCCAATTGTGTTTGCAATGGCCAATCCCATTCCAGAAATTCAGCCAGAATTAGTAAATAAATATGTGGCTGTCATCGCCACAGGCCGCAGTGACTACCCAAATCAAATCAACAACGTGTTAGCTTTTCCTGGAGTATTTCGTGGTGCCTTGGATTGTCGCTCCCAGACAATTACCACTACCATGTACTTAGAAGCAGCAAGCGCGATCGCCTCTTTAGTCAAACCTTCAGATTTAGATCGAGAACACATCATTCCTTCGGTTTTTGATGAGCGAGTCGTTACCGCCGTCGCTGCCGCCGTCCAACGAGCCGCGCGTGAAGAAGGTATCGCTCGGAATTAGTTAGGGGCTGGGGACTGGTGAGATGAGGGAGTAAGAAAGCTGGGGGAACTGAGGAAGTTGGGGAGGCTGGGGGAGAAAGATAATTACAACTCCCCATTCCCCTAATCCCCACTGGGCTTCGCCCCGCTTCGCTAACGTGCGAGCCACGAGTTCCCCATTCCCCATTCCCCATTCCCCATTCCCCATTCCCCATTCCCTATTTGCAATGAATTATCAAGCTGGGGGCGAATTTTTTCAAGAACTGCCGCTGATTTTAGCCGGGCCAATTCTCAAAAAGATTGAACCGGATTCAGTGACGGTTTGGGTTGCACTAAAACAGTCTTGCCAAGCCAAACTCAAGGTTTACGAAACAACGAATCATGGTGAAACCTTGGGAGATTTTTTGTGGGAAGGACAACGTTCTACTGTTGCTTTGGGCAAGTATCTGCATGTGGTTGCTGTCACAGCTAGGTCTCAAGTTGGGTATCGTTTAAGTAGCGATCGCATCTATGCATATGACCTCCAATTCACAGCTACTGATGGAACTGTCCAAACTTTACAACAAGCATTAAACTCAAACTGTATTAGCTACTTTGAACATCAGCAGCCAACTTTTGTCTTACCACCCAACCGTCTCCAAGACTTGCAAATTATCCATGCTTCCTGTCGCAAGCCTCATGGTCAAGGATTTGATGCCCTACCAATTCTCGACTGCTTGATTGAGGCAGCAGCAAATCAGCCCCGCCGCCGTCCTCATCAGTTGTTCCTAACCGGAGACCAAATTTACGGAGACGATGTTGCACATCCGTCGTTGTGGGTGGCTAGTAATCTTGGTGATGCGCTGCTGGGTTGGGAAGAACAGCTGCCTGTGGGTCAAAAGAAACCAGTTGATAACGTAGTGTATTGTACGCCCAAACAGCTGCCTCCCGGACAGCGAGCTGGAGTAGCGACGATTCAAGCCGGCTTGACTGCGGGATTACACAATAAACAGGACAAAGTTGCTAGCCATCTTCTGAGTTTGGGAGAGTATTACGCTAGTTATTTACTAACTTGGTCTCCGGTGTGCTGGCCGACTTCCTTTCCACGAGGACACCAAGTAACAAGCGATCGCCAAGCTAGCCAAAACTGGGATCGCTCAGTGCGTAATTTACGGCAATTTATCCATACACTGTGGAAAGTGCGCCGCGCCCTTGCCAATATTCCCGTTTACACCATTTTTGATGACCATGATGTCAGTGATGATTGGAACCTCAATCAAGCTTGGTGTTTACGAGTGTTGGGTCGTCCTCTAGGGCGGCGGATAGTTCAGAATGCCATGTTAGCCTATGCAGTATATCAAGCCTGGGGCAATACACCTGAGCAATTTACAGCCAATCAACCTGGTGAGAAACTGCTAGCTGCTGCACAAGCTTGGTCAACTTCCCAAGGGACAGATACAGCTGCCTATGAAGCGATCGCTCGTTATGTTGGCATACCACCCAGCGATCCCCGCACAGACTTACCCACTTTTGCCCAAAATGAGGAAGTGTTGATTCTGGCTCGATATCCGCAGACACTCACATGGCACTACACAGTTCGGAGTGATTGTCATGAAGTCATTGTGCTAGATACACGCACTTGGCGTGGCTACCCTGCCGACCAAAAACCAATCGCGCCGCCGATGCTGCTATGTCCCCAAGCTTTGCAGCAACAAATACTCCTACCTTTACAACAAACAGCACAGACTAACATTCCAGCTACGTTTGTGATTGCGCCTACTAATCTATTTGGATTACAAGTAATTGATTGGATTCATCACTGGCATTTGCGACGCGACAAAGTTTTTTCCACGGATGTTGGTGATGCCTGGAACATCAACACTGAAGCACTAGCAAAGTTTCTCTCCATCTTGTTTGAGCAACGTCAGCAAATCATTGTTCTGTCTGGGGACATTCACTACAGTTATGTGACTCGCTTGTCTCATGCACGTAATGATCAATCGCAGTCTGTCTTGGTACAGCTAACCTCTAGTGCATTGAAAAACGAAGAAACTTTAACCAGAATTATCCATACACGATTAAAAGATTTTTTATTACCAGAAAAGGTACGGCGGTGGATTGGGTGGAATCATCCAACCAATATGCAAGAACTTTCAGCAAAACAACAAGATAGCGATCGCCCACTCGTCAACCCCGACTGGTATTGCTTATTAGAGTGGATTCCACGACACAGTACTCAAACTAATAGCATCGCCAACGATATATCAAGTTTAATACCACCCTGGAAACGCGCAGAAAATGCTAAATGGCAATGGTTACAGCCGTTAATGTTTTGGAAATCTCGCTGGTTTCAACAAGGACGAGAAGTGGTTGGAATGAATAACTTAGCCTTGGTTCAGTTTGAGAGGATTGATGAAAATAGCTCTTGCCAAGTTATTCAAGATGTGTATTGGCTTTCTTGCTGGTATCCAACCCAAATTGTGTATAGCCGTTTTGAGACTCAGTTAACACCTAATCAATCGTTGTTAAATGACAAGTAGTTGTGCAAAATAAATTATCTATTTAGGTAAGGGAACAGGGAACAGAAAAGGGATATAGCGATTTCAGTCGCCTACTCCCCACTCCCTACTCCCTATCACTCGGCATTCAAAAATTCTAAATACCCATTGCTAAGTTCTTTGACAGCTAATTCATAAAACTGCTTACCGTGTTCTGGCGTTGCTAAGGCGGGGTTGGAACCCATGCGTCCATCTGGGTAACGCACGCGAAAGTCAGCTGCACTATAAATCTTGTGTCCTGTTCCTACTTCTGGTGAGAAGGGTGCTTGCTTAATCGCTTCTGGATAAACGTATTGGGTGAGTGCTACTTCACTTGGAGTTGCATGAGAACCTTCTTGATCCCCGTATAATTCTTTGGCTAGCTGATAAACTGAACTGCACATGAACCAGTTTGCTACTTGACATTGCACTAATTGGGCATTGCTAATTTGCAAATCTTCTAAATGAGCATAAGTTTCAGAGAAAGCAGCTTTAAGAGTGGCAATGTTTCCACCGTGGCCGTTAATAAAGTAGAACTTGGTAAAACCAGCTTTGACTAAACTAGTTAAATAGTCTCGCACCACTTGAATTAAAGTGCTGGGACGCAGACTGATTGTGCCGGGAAAGGCGGTATGGTGTAATGCCATTCCCACATTGATTGTAGGGCCAACTATTGCTTGGGTTGCTTCACCTACAGCATGAGCGATCGCTTCTGCACAAATAGCGTCAGTACCAATTAATCCTGTAGGCCCATGTTGTTCTGTAGAACCAATAGGGAAAATAATCCCCTGGGACTGCTTAAGATAAGCTTCAACTTCCTGCCAAGTACTTAAATGCAATAACATCGTACAAATATTGTCTAGGAGATGGGATCACAAAGAATTCTGTCAGATGCGGATATCAGCAATTTCCTGACTCTGCTACTCTATCCTATGACATCGTTGTTAACCTCTATCTCCCTACCATCCATTTAAGAAATGAGATGTTTGCGTTTAAACGAATCAGACAGATTTGGCATTGAATCATTCAAAATCTCGAAAGATTTTAAATTTCCCACTTGCCATGCAATAAATCCAAAACTTCCAAGAAAGCGGATTCATCAGTGAGATCAATCCAAAATCGAAAATTGGTTGACTGACTTATCTCTATTAATCAAAGTAATAATGTTTAGTGCCGTCGCTTATAATTTCCCACCTACCAGGATATTCCAGCGGCAAAAGTAACTAGATCTCCTTGCCTTGTTTGCAATGATTGCCCATCATTGGGCGTACCTATCACATTATCTGCTAATAAATCACATATTTCTTGAGTATCATAAGTCCCAGGAAATTTAGATACTTCATGTTACCAAATTGCCTTTTTGGACACCCCAACTCATTGAAACATTCTTGAATGGGTTAATGCTCAATTTTAATTTCGATGTTGCGTTTACTTCGGTTGCGTTTAGCAGTATGATTGAATATCTTCTCCACATTGATCTACTAAATAACACAAAGCACGAAAACGTAAGCCCACAAGTTGCTCATAAAGAGGATTCAGCTTACACATTGGAGGAATATGAGCTACTGTACGACCAAATAGCATGATATCGCGCTCGAAAGGACACTGAGCAGGAATTAGCTTAGCAATAAATTTGGCTAATTTGCGATTCTGAATTTCGAGTTCATCAAGCCATTGGCGTAATGGTTGTAGTAAATCCCATTTAGGTAGAGCAAAGGGGTTTTTACTTGCTATTTGATGGGTTGTCTCCATAGGTTTAATAAAAGCAGGCATGATGATTTGCTGATTATTTGTTTTAACCATAGTAGTAAGCCAGATTTCCTTGTTTGGATAAACTATTTGCCAGTTTGGAGTATTACCATGCAGTTGATTTCTGCTATTTGCATTACACTTCTAAATTGAAGGAAAACAAGCGCAAATACAAGAATTTACATGGGTTTTCGGGGAAGAACGGTTTAACTAATTGTTATTTAAACCCACCAAATGATGAAGAACTGTCCCGTTAAATACAAAATAACAAAGAAATTATAAAAATGGTATTCCCAAAACTTATTAATTGCTGATATTGCAGATAGCATTCTCATATTTCTAATATAAATGCCTGGTTTGGAAACTACACAGTACCTTGAGATGGACTTTTGTAGACACAAGCATAGTTTACCTCTCACTACAGCTAGATTTCGCTAGGATGAACCAGCAATAACAGTTAATTTTCGATCAGGAAATACACAAAAGATGTTATAGATGTTACATAACTTAACCTAATTTTTATCTAACAACTAGCAAAATATCTTTGATAAGTAGAACCTAATGTTCTCGCTCGGGTAACTTATAAAATTCAGAACAAATAGGCTAACTTAACGCAGGACGAATACTTATTTTGTCCCCAAATAGTACCGAAATCTATAAAGGTAAATAGACCATCGGTTCACTAATATCTATTGACAAAATACCCACTGTGTATGTTCCTACAAAATGCTAATTTATCAAGAAACGTTTATGAGATAGTTTTTGGCTATTCTGCTTGAGATGAGGGATAACAGGCGATTTTTCCTTGAAGACGTTGTGCGATCGCGCTCACATTTTTAGTTTAAATCTTTTGCTATTGCAGATACCATTTTATGGTTGCATAGCTATTGAATTGTCCTTTTAAATATGGGGATCATTGTCTACACCAAGCGAACGCAACCTTGCCTTTAATTGTTCTACTTGCAATTCTGCTTGTTCAGCTCGTTGACGTTCCTGTTCAGCTCGTTGACGTTCCTGTTCAGCTCGTTCTTCTGCTTGCTGTCTTGCTAAAACCTCTTGCTTTAAAGCCTCTGTGAGTTCATCGGGGATCAATAGCTTTTCACCTGTATCCTCCCGATAAAACGCAATCAGGCGTCCCTCAACTATCAAGCGCAGCTTTAGGGGTTCACAGCGGCTATCTTGAATGAGTTCGTAAGTTTCTCCTCTGAGGCGATAACCGCGTAGCTGTTGTTCTACCCATTCGCCTTTAGGATCAAACTGCCAGTATTCCTTGACACCTAGCTGCTCATACAGAATCTTTTTAAAGATTTCGTCCTTCTCCTTAGTTCCAAAGGATGTCATTTCAAAAATAACCGTAGGTACTTGACCTTCCTCCCAAATTTTGTAGTTGTCTCGACCGCCTGGTGCGACATCAAAAATTACCATCACATCTGGAGCAACCCGTAACTTGGGAAAACCTTGTGCATAGTAAAGAAATTGATTACCTAATACCGTCGCCTGACGATCTGCCAGGTACTGTTTTAGCACTTCCAGAGTGGTGAGTAAAGCATAAAGATGGTCGTATGTTTCTGCCACTGGTTCGCCATCAGCGCTGGGGTAGAAGATATCAGACTCGGTGTTGACTCCTAGAGTAGCTGTCATAGTTTGAAACTCATTGCTACCAACCCTATTCTAGAGCAAATTTGTTTTGGGAATTGGGGTACTGGGGAACTTGTACTGAGCGTACCCTGCGATCGCTCTTTTCATCCCCCTGTTCTGGCTGGTTTTAACTTATGATATTTTTAGACTTTTCAACAAATAATTAGATAGCTCACAAAATCCTTCACCTTCGGCGGCAGTTGTGACGTAAGCAGGTTGATGCTGTAATTGATGCGTATAGTCTAGTACGTTGGCTACACCTACAGAAACGGGAAAATAACGCCGATTAAATAAACTTTCATCATTGGGGCTATCACCAACAGTCAGAACTTGTTCTGGTGAGTACTGTGGTAAGTATTCGCGCATTACTTGCAATAATCCAACAGCCTTATCTTGTCCTTGGGGTTTTATATGACACTGCACGTTGCTATAAGTGAATCCCCAACCCATTTGTTGACAGAGTTCAGCTAGAAGCTTTAGCTCATCTAAACTCAAAGAAGCTACGTCAAAAGTCCAATCGGTAAGACGAAAGCGATTATCAATAGATTCCTCTATTTGGGGAAATTTACTTTGTAATTGCTCAAAAACTGCTGCTAAATCTCGGCGGTGGTTAGCTAAGTCGGCAATGGGTGTTAAAACTATCGGTTTTTGGTTTTCAGGTGGAAAGAATAAACCACCATTTTCTGCCATAGCGCCAGTAATGGGCATCAAGCTACTTAGCCCACTCACCCACCCAGATGAACGTCCTGTTACAATTAATACCTGAATGTTAGCTGCGGCTAGATCTTCTAATGCTTGCAGCAATGCGGGGGTAAATTTTCCTTGCATAGTCAATGTGCCATCCATATCTGTAGCTATGAGGCGAATATTACTCAAGCAAGTCAATGAAATCTCAGATAGTGGTCTGGGGTTTGTGAGATATCCAGCAGAGACGACCATTATAAAAGAAGCTGCAAAGAATACTAATAATACAGCAAGATGATATTGAAGATTTGGGCATCCTAAAAATCAATAGTCAAATTTTTTAGTTTGCCCAATATGCTTTCTTCGATGTTTATTGCCCAATCTCCAGGGTCAAAACCTAAAAAGGCATTTCAGGAAGTGCCAATAAATGCTCCTCAAATACCACCATTCTTGGTGGCTAGTTCTGGAGGATTGGCTTTAGCGGTGATTGCTTTAATTGTCTATAGTAAGCTCCAGCTGAATCAACTGGAGAAAAAACTCAAGTTTGAAAAATTTCGCGCTCGCGAACTAGAAAAAAAGTTTAAGCTGGCACTGGAAACAATTCGCAAAATGGAAACTAATCCCGATTTGGTCAACTCACGGGACTTTAATCTGGATTATCTACGGATGCGGATGTCAGAAGAGGTGTTTCATTTTGCGATCCTGAATCAAGTCAAAATCAAGGTCAAAGATAAAATTTCTCAAGCTTTGCGTCCCAATCAAGCCCAACAAGGGACTGTGGGAATTGCCAATAGCGCTGGACGGCAGGTGGATGAAATTTTTGATGTAGAGTATGAAAGTGGTACTCCACCAAATATTGCTAAGCGAGTATTGTTTCGGATTCAAATCAGGTTGATGAAGTTACCGACGCAAGCAACTTCTGCAACTATTAGTCAAATTATTGATTGTATTGAAACTTATCTTAGCCCCATGGAAGACGAAGATACTTGGCAACCGACTATTCAAGGTCGTATTGCTTATATGCATTGGGATCAGAAGGCTAAGCCTACGCCGCTGCTGGTGCTAGAGCAATCGAATGAAGGCGTGAATGTCACTTTTCGCACTAGTCGCCAGCCAAATGCCATAGCTCAATCAAAGCCAGATGGGATAAAAAAACTTGGCTAGGCTAATAAATCTTTCCCTACTCCCCACTCCCTACTCCCCACTCCCCACTCTCCAATATCACTCTGGAACCATAACTATACTTTGAGAATCGCGGGCGAGAAGTCCATCTTCCATTTCTACTATGCGATCGGCTATATCTAAAATGCGGTTGTCGTGTGTTACCAACAGTATGGCGGTTCCCTGCTCTTTGGCAAGACTCTGCATGATTTCTACAACATCGCGTCCCGATTGTTTATCTAAGGCTGCTGTGGGTTCGTCTGCTAGTACTAGTGGGGGACGATTGACTAGGGCGCGGGCGATCGCTATCCTTTGTTTTTGTCCACCTGAAAGATTATCTGGATAGTAGTCAATTCGTTCCTGTAATCCAACGGCTTTGAGCATGGCTTCTGATTTAGTCACCGCTTGTAGGTGAGAAATCGCCTCATTCAATTCCACGGCCATTTGTACATTTTGCCTAGCAGTCAAAAAACCCAGCAAGTTGTGAGCTTGAAAAATGTAACCTATGTTACGTCGTATCTGCACTAGCTGATTCTGATTGACACCAAATAGTTCTTGACCTAAAAATTTTAAACTTCCCTCTTGTACAGACCGCAAACCACCAATTAAGCTGAGTAATGTGGTTTTACCCGACCCTGATGGCCCAGTCATAATTACAATTTCCCCTGGATAAATTTCCAGGTTAATATCAAATAAAATTTGTCTTCTTAATGCGCCTCTACCGTAGTAATGGTTAAGCTTTTTAATGGCAATTACAGGTTTTTGCTTCATGTTAATTCTTAATTAAGATACACAGATAAAGATTGCTATAGTTTTTTGACAACACATTAATCGATTTTTTCAAAAACTACATTCTTTATCAATTTGATACCAAGAATTTTGCAGAGAATAAATGTAATGATTGAAATCGATGGCTCTGCTTCAATTATAAAATATTTTTAATTAATAATTGATCAGGCTTAACGTTGAATTTATATTCAATTAAATTCACTAGAAAATATCTGCTGGATCTGCGGAACGTAATTTACGTACAGCAATTACACCAGAAATAAAGCACATTATTATAGTTAAAATTAGCACCATTATTGCCCGATCAAAACTCATGAAAACTGGTAATAGTGTTGCTTCTCTAGCTCTTTGATACATAAATAGAGCGAAAGCAATGCCAGGGAGATAACCTAAAACTGCTAATAGTAAGGCTTCTTGTAAAATGACGATTAATAAATATTTTTGCGTATAACCTATTGCTTTGAGAGTGGCATACTCTGCTAAGTGGTCTGTGACTTCTGTATAAAGTATTTGATAAACAATCACAGTTCCTACAATAAAACCCATGACTGTTCCTAATGTGAAGATAAACCCGATCGCTGTACCACTTGCCCAATAATCTCGCTCAAAATCAATAAATTCTTGCTTGGTTAAAACATTGACATCTTGAGGTAAATAATTTCGTAAGTTTTGGGCAACAACTTTAGAGTTTACTCCTGGTTTTAATCTAATTAAACCAATATCAATTAATCCACGTTGTCTATTGGCGAATATCCGCAAAAAGTTAACATCGCTGGTAATTAAATTTCCATCTGCTCCAAAGGATGCACCTAAAGTAAATAGTCCTCCTACTTTGATGCGTCTTCTTCTTACTTCTGCTGTTACAGTTTGACCTTGACCAAAACTAGCAGCAATAGGCCCATATTCTAATCTAGAAGAACGGTCAAATAAAACCACATCAGGCAGTTTCAGTTTATCTAGGTTTTCCTGAACTCCAGGTAAGTTTAATAGGTTAACTTCTGGGTTCATGGCAAAGACAAGGATATTACGAGGGCGACCGGTGACGGGGTTTTTCCAGCTTGTGTAGTCTAAATATATGGGATGTACTGATTGGACTGCGGGTAACTCTAAAGCTTTATATAATCGTCGCCCAGAAAAGCTTTTCATTGCTAATACAGCGTTAGATTGACGATTTATTAAAACAATATCCCCCTGTAAGCTGGTATGGAATCGCACGTTACTATAATACAGAGCATCTCGAAAACCGAGTTGCATAAACATCAAAATATCAGCAAAGGCAATTCCTGCCAGAGCCACGGCTAGACGAGTTTTTTCTCTTGTCAGTTGTAGCCACGACAGAGGGATTCTTTGATTCATTATTGAAGATTTTCAGCAGTTATAAGGATTTTGTTTTGCACGCAGAAGCGCAGAGAGTAACAAGAGACTTATATACCAATTTTTCAAACCATATTTTAATTACGAATTACGTTAGCGCAGCGGTAGCGAGTCCGCGAGCGTCATTACGAATTACGAATTGGTATTAGTTGTTGATTTCGACGATAACTTTGGCGTAAGTTAGGCCGGAAACTCGCTGGCTATCTTCTGGTGATAGAGCAATTTTTACTTCTACAACTCTGGCGTCTACATCTGCGGCTGGATCTGTGTTGAGTACGTCTTTTTTACCAATTTTTCTGCCAATTTCGGTGACGGTTCCTTGGAGTTCTCCGTTAAAGGCTCCGTTATCGCTGGTGACTGTGGCTTTTTGACCAATACGCACTCTACCGATACTGTCTTCGGTGACTTCAGCAATCACAAACATCTGATCGGTTTGCCCAATTTCGGCAATGCCATTTTGACTGATAACTTCGCCGGATTTGGTGTAAACTTTTAAAATTTCGCCAGAGATTGGTGCTTGAACGTAGCTTAGCCTAAGTTCTGCTTCTGCTTTTCTCACAAGAGCGATCGCATTGCTAACTTGAGCCTGGGCCATTTGTACATCAGAAGGACGAACTTCTAAAATTCGACTCAGTTTGGCTTTTTCTTCGTCAATTTGTCTTTGTAATGTTGCTACGGTTTTGTCCCGGTTAACTCTGGCTTCAACAAGTTGCTGCTGTAAAATTGCTATGTTTTTTACCTGGTTGGCTCTGGCTTCGGCTAGTTGCTGTCGTAAGGTTGCTAGTGTTTGTCTGAGGGTGGCTTGGCTTTCGACTACTTGCTGATTAGAGGTGATTGCACTCAAGCGTCTTTTATCTCGTTCCTGCTGCGAAATTGCACCTTCTCGGTATAAAAACTCATAGCGTCCAGCATCGACTTGAGCATTGCGTTGCTCTGCTTTGATACGCGCTAATGTGGCTCTTAAAGCATCTGTTTGACCACTCAGTTCCGCTTCTAGGCGATTGACTGTTGCTTGTTGAGCAAGTTTTTCTCCGTTTAATTGGGCTGCAATTCGAGCGATCATCGCTTGCATTGCGTCCCGCTCACCAAGTAACTGAGCTTGTAAGCGAGCAACAACTGCTCTTTGAGCTTGAACGTCTCTCGGTGATCCGGCTCTGACTTGCGCTAAATTGGCACGAGCTTCTTGCAGTTTGGCTTTGGCTTCTTCTACGTTTGCTGTTTGGGTATCACGGCTGTCTAATATCGCAACTACTTGGCCTTGTCTTACCCGTTCTCCTTCTCTAATGAACAGTTGCTGAATTCGCGATCCTGTTGCCAATCCTGAAGCAGGAGCAGATAGTTTAACAACTTCGCCTCGTGGTTCTAGACGCCCCACGGCACTAACACTGTTAGTAACCGGCGCTATGGGTACAGATGTAGTTAGTTTTTTCAACTGCTCGATTTTGGCTGTACCTAGTACCCCAGCAGCAATTAATACTGGCAGGGCCATAGCGATGCTCCACCAAATTTTAGGTTGTTCACGAGTAAGTGTCTGCTCGCTTGGTTTTGGCTTCTCAGTCACCCTTGACATGGTATGTTGCCTGCTTTTCTAAATTGTGCTGATGTCAGTAAAAAAGTTAGTTAGGTGCAGTTAGATTAGCCAAAAAGGGTTTTTAGTAAAAACAATAGCCAACACACCCCAGAGCCATTTTTCAGAAACCTGAAGGCGTGGGGCTTCCTAGTAATAGGGTGTTGTGAGTTCAAGCTAGATGCCCATGTAAGAAATCACACAACGATCGCATGAAAATCCCTCTCCCCAATCCCTAGCCCCTAGTCCCCTATTTTCAAGACAGGACAGAGCAGGCGATCGCTCGCCGTCTAGATATTTTGATACCAATTCGTAATTTGTAATTAAGAGAATCGTCACATGTAATCTAGTTTTCCAGGTTTTAATCTGTAGTTTTCTTTTAGAGAATTGGTATGTGTTTTGGTACGAGATTATATGAATACTTCGAGATGCACCCAAGACAGTTTCAGTCTTCGCAGTTGACCAAATAATTCGTAATTCGTAATTTCTGGTTTCAAGCCCCCGATTGGAATCATGGGGTAATAATTACGAATTGGAGCGTAGCGACTTGACATTTCGGTAGTCAACAACCCTTACACTGAATGTGCAACGCTAGATGTTTTAGCAAAGCAATCAACTATCTTTGAATATTTACTACAAAGACTTTGTTGCTTTGGCACTCTATCAAACTATCGTTGAATGAATTCTACATTTATCAGTTGCCAGAAAACGTAGCAGAACCTACAGATGGGGGATGAGGGGGATGAGGGAGATGAGGGAGATGAGGGGGATGAGGGGGATGAGGGAGACGCGGGGACGCGGGGACACGGGGACGCGGAGAATAATTAATAACAAATGACGTTAGCGTAGCGGTAGCGATAGCGTAGCGTAAAGCCTGCGGCATAGCTTCGCTTAGAGCGAGTCATCGAGCGTCAGCGTAAAGCCTACGGCATAGCTTCGCTTAGAGCGACACAGGAGCGTCGCGTCATGACCATTCCCAATTCCCCATTCCCAATTCCCCCAAATTTAGCTTGGCAGATCGAATAAAACTGTGGTCATGTAATTTTCTGCCCAGGCTGAGCCGAAGGCTTTTTCTAGTACGCGACGGGTTTTGTCGTTTTGCTGCTGTTTGGTGCAGTAGTTGTGTTGTCCGGCGATAATTTGTGTGACTTGTTCGGGTGAAACAGGACTAGATGCGATCGCTTGGGTACAATGAATCTCTAAAAAATCCTGGACGCGGGAGAGAAACATTGTTTCTTCTTCTGGAGAATTGGGACGAACAAAGATGCAGAAATCTGAGAAAATATTTGCCCAATCGGGTAACTCGCGGGGTTGCGAAAATTCCAGCACTGGTAGCTCTGCTAGTTCTAAAGCATAAGATTCTGGCAAGGTACGCTCTAAGTTGACAGGAGAAAGGTCTGCGATCGCAGCACTAATTTGACCCCTACCCCCAACTAAATCACAACCAAACATCGGTAAATTATATTCTGGACGAGGAAACATGACACAGTGCAAAATATCCAGCATATTTCCTATTTTGGCCAGTTCTAAGTGCATTTTTCGGAACTGGGGTGTTTGATAGCAACGGTTTTCAATCGTCAGTTTTTCACCCTCTAATTTACCTTCTACATACCCTAACTCAACAGGCAATTGGTAGGGCGACAGTTCTAGGTGCTTATGCCATGCTGCCTCAATACAATCAGCTAGCCGACGAACTAGGGGATGTTGTCTTTCACGTAGCGAGGGAATGGAAGTAAATGACATGTTCTCGTTAGAAATGCTATCTAGTGGCCAGTCTACAACTAGCCGCGCCACACCTGTTCTACTTCGCAATATATGCAAACAGTTGCACTCAGCGAAAGTAAAGTTATAAGAAATTTGCTTTTAAAAATGATTAAATTTTTGTAGTCTAAGATACAGAAATAATTTTAGATTAGCCCATTCATAATGGCTAGTATCGGGTTATGAAACTAGATTCTGAAAAACCGGGTTTTGCATTAGCCCAAACAAAGCAAAATCTGGATTTGTTAAGCCAGTTTTATACTAAACAGTTAGCACAGAGTTTCCCTCCTGCTGATTGGGTAAAGCTTTTGGAGCTTCCAAGCCCATTTAGTTTTGATGAAGCACTGTTATTGTGTCCAGTATCAGCAGATAAGTGGCTAGCCTGGATTCCTGATCATGGGGAAGTAATTTTACACACGAGAGAGTTTATGTAACGGGGTGATGCTTTCTCCCTCTAGGTGATGCTGTGCATAGCTTGCTTAAGCGTCAACCAAAACGCGAAATCTAAAAAACCTACTCATAAAAGATTCCCCTGCCCCCCACCTTCTGCTATAGTGTGTATTTACTTAAATCGTGACCTTTTGCACACAACGATGGCTACAATCTAAAAAATATAAAATCCAAGAGTGGGGCAGATGCTCAGGTGGCTGTTGCAGTGGCTTAGTCGGTTCTTGACGCATGTCTTTGGCAGTAAACAAATTAGTTCTCCAAGGGATGCAAGGCAATACCAGCAAGTAGGATCATTACCAGAACTGTCTAACGCAGAGCTGGAACGTCTGTTTGCTCGTTTGCTGGAAGGCGTGCATCAAGGACGAGGGCAAGAATGGGTACTCAGGTATTTACAGCGGATAGAAATTTACGTTCCGACTGAGCGCTGGCTAGATTGGCTGCTAATGTATGGTGAGAGGTTGCTCACTTCACCTGCACCAAATCATCAAGTAGCAACACGGTTGGTACAGTTGGGAGAACTGGATATTGGCATCATAGGAGATATTTCCTATGACATTGGTACACAACTGTTAATGCAAAATCCAACTACAGAGCATGAGGAAAATCAAGTAGCCAATGATATTGGAACTGCAACATCAACAGTAACACCAACTTCTAATGGGCAAGAGTTGATCCATAACTTAAGCGAACAGTTATGGAAATATGATGAAGATGAACCACAAGAAATTACATCAACATCTCCTGGACAAGAGTTGATCCGTAACTTAGGTGAACAGTTATGGGAACATGATGAGCCAGAGGCACAAACAAGAACATCAGCACCCCCGAACACCCCTGTGGACGAAACTTTAACAGATAACTCAAGGGAATATGTATTGCAGCATGAAGCAGAAGATATACAAACAACAGCGGCAAATCTGCTGATCCCTGCAAAAGAAGATTCAATCACTAGCCTAACAGAACTGAGGTGGGACTATGAAGAGGAAGTTCAAACACCATCAGTAAGTTTCGTTACTCACAGCAACAGCACTACAGAGAAAGCTCAAACACCATCAGCAAGTTTCGTTACTCACAGCAACAGCACCACAGAAGAAATCTTAGATAACTCTCTGGCAAATGCAGACCCAAATGTCGCGTATGCTTTAGATGAATTGTGGGTGAGGTTGGATCAAAGTGCAAATTTAGTGCAACAAATTGTAACTAATTTGGCAGTTTCAACCGGTAATTACCCAAATGTGATTGAGGAACACACCCATCATTTAAATCGGATTAATCAAGCACAAGCATTATTTTATCAAGGTCTTCAGCAAGCGAAAAGTGGTAATTTGTTTGAAGCGATCGCCTCTTATGATTTAGCTGTAGAACTTCAACCCGATATCTCAGAATATTGGTTTAATCGCGGTTTGACGTTGTTTCACTTAAAGCGGTTTACCGAGGCGATCGCATCTTATAATCAAGCCATTGAACTCAAACCCGACTACTACAAAGCTTGGTACAAACGGGGTGGAACCTTGGGAGAATTAGGCAATTTTGAAGAAGCGATCGCTTCTTTTGATCAAGCCATACAAATTAAGCCTGATGAACACGAAGCTTGGTCTAGTCGCGGTTGGGCGATGCTCAAGTTAGGATGGCTGAGTGAGGCAATTTCTAGTTACGAACAAGCGCTAAATCTGCAACCAGAAGACCAAGAAAACTGGTATTACCGAGGTATTGCACTGGCTGTCAGTGAGCAGTATACAGAAGCGATCGCCTCTTATGATCAAGCATTAGAAATTCAACCCGATTATTACGAAGTTTGGATAGACCGGGGTGTAGTGCTGTTTAATTTAAAACAGTGGTCAGAAGCGATCGCCTCTTGGGATCATGCATTATCAATTCAATCTGATTTTTACTTGGCTTGGTATAACCGGGGTATAGCTTTAGATAATTTGGGACGCCGGGAAGAAGCGATCGCTTCCTATCGCCGAGCCATAAATATTAAACCTGATTTCCATTTGGCTTGGTATAATCAGGCAACTGCTTTGTTTTATTTAGAACAATTCACTGAAGCGATCGCTTGCTATGATCGAGCTATAGAAATCAAGCAAGACTATTGGGAAGCTTGGATTAGTCGTGGAAACACCGCTGGACATGTAGTTGATGCTGATACCTTGCTGAGTTTGTCAAGCAGCATAGTCAAGAAAAATCCTGCCCTCAAACAGATAGGTTATGCCGGAAAATTAGCTAGTTATGAGGAAGGTTTAAAATATCTGCGTTCCGACACCCACCCGGAAGGATGGGGAAGATTACATTTTGCGATCGGTAATACTTACTACGAACAAGGCAAAAAACAACCCAAACCCCGCGATTATTGGCGTAAAGCCGTAGCTGGATACCATCAAGCGCTGTTAACTTTGACATCGGAAGATTTTGCTCTCTTGCACTTAGAAATTTTGCAATGTCTCGTCAAAACCTTTGTGGGTTTAGGACAAACAACACAAGTACAGGAATTGCAGCAACGCGGTATAGATTTGTTACATCAATTGCTTAGTGAAACTACCCGCACCGATGAAAATAAAAAACAGCTAGCTTTGAAATTTGCAGGCTTGAATCAATTGGCAGTTGATTTAGCTGTAGAATCTGGTGATTTGGTGGAAGCTTGGGAAATTGCCGAACAAGGTAAAAACGCTTGTTTAAACTTGTTGCTTTTTGGTTGGAATCAAGAGATTTACTCACCTTATTATGATGCAGTGCAAAAACTGCTTAATCCCACAACTGCGATCGTTTATTGGCACATTAGCCCAGTTGCCTTACAAACTTTTATTCTTAAAGACCAAGCACCATCACCTATTTTACTGTTTACACCCATACAAGATATCGGAGTGATATCTTCAGAAGAAACAGTTACACGTCTACATGAATTACCTTTACCTGAAGCAGTGCGCCGTCTCAACAAATTTGAAGATTGGTTAGAAGATTGGCATCAACAATATCAAGAATATCGTAGCAACAGTCAAGAGCAACACTCTTGGCGAAAGGATATGGAACAAAAGTTGCTACAACTCAAAAAAATCTTAAATATTTCCACCATCGCTCAGGAATTGGAAGGTATCACTCAACTAATTTTAATTCTGCATCGCGATTTATATAGATTACCCATTCATGTACTTTTTAATCTCTCTTCTGCAACTGGAGAAGATTTACTAAATAGAGAATCGGATTTTAATATTATCTATTTACCAAGTGTCCAAGTAGGTTTATCACTCAAGAATGAACGTATTTGGCAGTGGCAAAATCAGTTTTTGCTGAGTGTAGAATATCCCAAAAGTAGAGGTTATTCTCAACTAGAGTTTGCTAAATTTGAGTCGGAAATTATTAGTCAAATGTTTAATAATGTCCAACAATTAACAGGCTCGCAAGCTACGAAGAATTTTGTAGAAAAAGCTTTATCAGAAGATTACAATATATTCAATTTTACAGGTTACGTTAATAATAATTTACTGGAACCAGAAAAAACAGAATTAGTATTAACAGGTGAAGACAAACTTACTTTAGAGCAAATTTGTCAAAACACGCTGGCAAGTTATAACCTAATTACTCTTCCTGCATGTGAAAATTCTATTACTAATAACTACTCTATCAGCACTGAATATGTAGATTTATCCACTGCTTTTCTAAGTTTGGGAGTTCCCCATGTAGTAAGTACTCTCTGGATAGTAGAATCACCAGCTAATGCTTTGGTAATGATAGAGTTTTATCGGCGATTACAACAAAATCAATCATTACCTACAGCCTTAACTGAAACCACCTCATGGCTAAAAGAACTCACTGTTGAAGAACTTAGAAAATGGTATGAAGATTTACTCAATAATTTACATTTAGATAACTTGGAAGTTCAAAATTATTTAGAAGCTCAACTGTATAAAACTACTAAACAGCAACCAAATAAAAAGCTTTATAGTCATCCTTATTATTGGGCAGCTTTTACGATCGCAGGCAAGCCGAATTAATTCGTAATTCGCTTAGAGCGACGCTCCTGCGTCGCTCTAAGCGAAGCTATGCCGTAGGCTTTACGCTGACGCTCGTACCTCGCTACCGCTTCGCTAACGCTATCGAGGACTCGCTAACGCTGCGCTAACGTAATTCGTAATTATTTATTCTCCCCCTGCCTCCTCATCTCCCTCATCTCCCCCTACTCCCCACTCCCCACTCCCTACTCCCCTAACCTCAGTAACGATTTGTAACAAAATCGAGAAATTTGTCCTGCTGCTATCGAATAACTTATAGGACTCTGCTGCACTCAGGAATTTTTTTAGATGCAAAAATTTGCAATATGGGCGCGAGGCAATGAATAATCCAATCTTGATTATTGCTGTGATTGCAGTTGCTGTAGGTGTTTTTGGTGGTGTATTAATCGTTGGATTGATTTATCTTCAACGGCGACGCCAAGTAGTAGATAGCCTTATACGCGTCAATAATGTGGTGGGCTGTTTCGGAACTGTGGAAGTTCCCTTAAATCATAAAAGTCCGGGCAAAGTGCGTATTAATCTTAAAGGTTCTCTAGTAGATTTTATTGCTTTAACAGAAGAAACTCAACAATTAAATCAAGGCGATCGCATCGTTGTTGTCAGAACCAAAGGCAATAAAGTATGGGTGGTAGCGATGTAGAAGAGATGAGGGGGATGAGGGGGATGAGGGAGATGAAGAAGCAGGGGAAGAGAATAACTCTTAGCTTTTGACTCTTGATTTTTGACAAATGACAAATGACAAATAACAAACTATGAAATTATTTCTTCAACAAAATGTAGCGCCTGTAACGATAGCACAGATTGATGTCAACACGCGGGTTAATAATGAGGAAAACAATACAATTGAAGGATTACTGTTGACGAGTATTCCGATTGCAGCTTTTATTTTTAGCAGCATTATATTTGTCTGGTTTTTGAAATCATTTTTGTGTATCTGTAAGCCAAACGAAATTTTAATTCTTTCGGGGCGGAAATGGCGTACTAAAGATGCACAGGAAGTAGGCTATCGAGTGCTAGTAGGTGGACGTGCCATTCGTATTCCCATTGTGGAAAGTATTAGGCGGATGGATGTAACGACAATGCCTGTACGAGTGGAGGTGCGGAACGCTTACGCTAAAGGGGGAACGCCTTTAAATATTCAAGCGATCGCCAATGTGAAAATATCTACAGATCCGGCTGTTGTGGGTAATGCGATTGAACGTTTTTTAGATCGCGATCGCTCCGAATTAACCCGTGTCTCTCGCGAAACTCTTGAAGGATATCTGCGCGGTGTAGTTGCCACTCTCACACCCGAAGAACTCAACGAAGACCGTTTAAGTTTTGCTCAACGTATTGCCTCTGACGTTAGCCGCGACCTTAACAAACTGGGATTGCAACTAGATACTCTCAAAATTCAAAGCGTTTCCGATGATGTAGATTATCTCAAATCTTGGGGACGTAAGCAAATTGCTTTAGTGATTCGAGATGCAGAAATTGCCGAATCTAATGCAATTACTCAAGCAGAACAAATAGAAGCTCAATCAGAAGAACATGCTCAAGTTGCCAAAACTCAAGACCAAATTATTGTCCTGGAGAAAGAAAACGAACTCCGCAAAATTAAAGCCAAGCTAGAACAAACAGCCCGCTGTGAAGAAGAAATTACCACAGCAGCAGCTCAAGAAAAGAAAGCCAAAGCCGAACAAATCTTACAAGCATTGCGAGCAGAATTAGAACGGCTACGCTTACAAGCAGATGAAGTTCTCCCAGCCGAAGCACAACGCCAAGCCCAAGAACTACGTGCTAAGGGAGAAGCCGCCAACCTAGAAGAAAACGCCAAAGCAGCAGCTTTAGTCAACGATATTCTTTCCCAGATTTGGCAGCAAACCGGAACAGACGCTTCTAAGTTGTTCTTAATTCAACAAATCGAAACCGTACTCCAAGAAGCAGTGCAAATTCCCAAGCGCATTCACCTAGAGAAAGTCAACGTCATCGACAACGGCGACGGTAAATCTGTAGCCAGTTTAGTCAACGTTTATCCCGAAATCATCCATCAGTTCCTAGAAAACGTCAACCGCACCCTTGGGATTGATGTTAGGGGATGAGCGACTGGAGATGAGGGAGACGCGGAGACTGGGGGACGCGGAGAATAATAACAAATGACAAATGACAATTCCCAATTCCCAATTCCCTACTCCCCACTCCCTACTCCCTACTCCCCACCTTTCAAGGGTAGGTTTTTCATATTCAGTCTGAAAAAACCTATTTTTTCGTTC
>NZ_JCACKM010000016.1:0-2166 GCF_059505385.1 Desmonostoc vinosum | reverse complement strand
CCCGGTTGATGCAAAGTGCCTTTAGTGTACTCTATCTACCTGCAATCTGCTGTATGTGTTCTAGGCAGCACAAATATTGGTAAGATTGTTCACAATGTATTCACGCACAACTAAAGTTAATACTAGTCCAAACAAAGGCGATCAACCTGATTCCAAAACTAGTAGTAGCCTGCGGATAATTCTTGCCATTTCCGGTAATTAGTGCAGATATGAGTCATTTAAACACTTCAATACAAATGAATTTATCGACAGTGCCAGTACCGACCGCAAACCCGATAACTTGGCGAACTGTTCGCAAAGCAGCATTATCTAATGCACCACCAATACTGCCAATACTGATATTAACCGCACGACTTTCGGCCAATGCTGGCGCCCTCATCGACAATATTGCCCCGACAATCATCAAACTGGTTAACTTCTTCATTTTCTTTCCCTCCAAAAAATCGAAAAACTAAATAGACAAAGAAACTATGTAATTTCACAGTTTGAAGCTGATAGTTTTACGCAACTTTCTATGAAATTTTTACAAAAGTACAAATCGTCAAATACCTGATGTAGCCCAATGTGTGCATTAAGCGTTGAGGGAGTTATCTTTCCCGTATTCCTGCTCAACTACACTCAACAATTTCTATGACTATGAGTTATTACCCGAAACATCGGAGACTTTTGTCTATCTTGCCATGATCCGTATTATGGTAAGGCGATTAGCCTAAAATTTGACCCTTCAAAACTTTTCAAACATCCTCTAATCAGAAATTTTCAGTAAGCTCTTGAGGTTATGTGGATATGTGAATAAGATGTGAGAAGCGATCGCACTGAAGGGATGAGGCTTTCGTAAAGACATTGGCAAGTGCGATCGCTTTTAATTCATCACAATGGGATACTACGCTGCTACTTTTGAATCAAATTCTGGCTCATACACAGCTAGTGGTAACTCCCCATCAAGGTGAGGTGTAGCCTAGGCTGTTGACTTTGTTGGTTTTTAGGCGATTTTGCGGAAAATTATTCGTGTTCTTTTTTGTTTGTGGAAAAACGGCTGGAACAGCCGTTTTTCCACAAAAATAGTCAACACACTTTCTGCATGAACCCTTATGGGCAAAAGAGTACAAAGTTTACAGCCTAGGTGTAGCCCCATTGGGATTCTTCTTAGTAGCAGAGGTCAGCCAACGGTATCTTCCCTGTTCCCCATTATCGAGGCGTAATCGCAAGGCAACGATTAAACCATTTTGGTCGCGCACTGGACATAAGATACCACTACCGCCGACATTCAAGGAACCATGATGAAGCAAGCCGGGGAGATTTGTGGGGAACGAGCCAAACACCTTCTGCCATTGAGTAACAGAGCGATAACCACGTGCAACAATCTGCTCACTCGTAAACCCAAGAATTTCATAGCCAGGAATCGCAGGCGCGTATCCTCCTCTGAAGCTCACGAACTAAGCTTTAGAGGTAAATTAGGTGATAAATCAAGAATGCCAAATTGAAAAATGTGAAGTGAAGCTTTCAGGTGTAGTCCGTATACCAAGTACCCCACACCATAGCTCCGATGCCCAAGAAAATTGGATTATTAACTCCTTCAGAGAAACTCGTTTTCAAAACGTCTTAAAAAGAGCGACGATATCTCCGAAAACAAGTTGGTTCTGGCATCACAACAGGGTACTGCACTTGTCAGAGGCGGCGATCGCGGTAATTGCATGTAACCTAAATGATTACGGACAAATCTTAACAAAGCGATATCAGTTAACCCAAGAGATACAAAAGCTAGACCCTGTTGCAAATCTGTTACTGCTGATTACTCCAGACACAACACACACATTTGGCATAGTGTTGTCAACTCAATCAGATTTCAGCACCAACATTCTTTTTGTAGAGAAAAAAGAAGACAGATGGAAGAGGTGGAGTAGTGAAGAAGTAGCAATTCACAATTCCCCAACATCAACTAGCACTATTTCGACACGCCATCAAGCCGAAGATTTGGCGCTGTGTTCTAACAACAGCGACCGGAGGTATTAATCATGTTGAACAAAAATACCACCCTGGATCGCAATCAAATAGAGCAACACCTAGCAGCACTAGGTTTTAAGCATGGAGATGCAGTATACCTACGCAGCATCGGGCCAAGGAAGCTTTTAGGAATGTCAGTGCATATACCGCAGAGTTGTTTGG
>NZ_JCACKM010000015.1:0-2170 GCF_059505385.1 Desmonostoc vinosum | reverse complement strand
ACGGAAAAGTGTAACTCTCCTCTCCATGTAATACGCGGCAAATCTTGCGTTTTTATATTAAGTAATATTTCGCCAACGGTATCCGGTATCCGTATCCCGGCTGTACCCCTATTCCCCCTCCCAAAATCAATGGTCAGGGGCGATCGCTACATCCGCTAACTATGGCGACGCGGGAACGACCGAAAGGCTTGGAGCAGAATAGATGGAGACAAACACCGCATCTTCAGTTCCCTCATTGACTGCCCCATGAACCTGGGATGGTTGGGCAACATCAATAGCTCCAGCAGAAATAATTTTCTTTTGTCCGTTGCCAAGATAGTAAGTCAATTCCCCCCTGATCACAATCCAGGTATCTTGTCCGTCAGGGTGAGTGTGTGCCTGCACTTGCTGTCCGGGACGCACCCCCCAGACAGCAATGCTCGAATGTTCAGTGATGACTATTTCTGTGACGGTTGCTTCCTGGGGTGAAAAGCGAACCCATTGTTCAACATCAAATGTACGCTTTGTGGGGGCGGTAATGGTATCACTCATCATTAGATTAAAAAGTTAATCGATTTGTTGACTATTATCCGATAAACTATAGGGCGAATGCAGCTATTTTGTTTGATAACCTTGACAGAATCCTTAAACAGATTTACTAACTTCCTCTGATAAATACTTTTGCAGTGTATAAGGACAATCAGGAGCTTTGATCACGTTAGCATAGGGCAGCTTATAGGTTGCCCAGAGTTCCCACCGCAACACATCAACACCAATCGCCGCCGTACTACCGAATTGTGTTTGACAGTCTTTGTCTGGTTGCTCAACAATGTTTTTGATGATGATGTTTACCATCTCTGTTTTCAGTGCATTAGTGATTCCCATCGGCAGCTTAATAAGCCATTGTCTTATTTGAGGCGATCGCAACCAGTCAGTTCTGATTGACTTAAAAATTATCTAGTCCTGTAACATCCTCATCAGTTGCCACTTTGCGTTGAGATTTAGCTTTACTGATTTGAAATTCGTTAGCCTTGATTACAGGCATTGCCGCTTCCTTTACTGATGCTTTCGCTTGGTGATACAGAAATTGAACTACACCGTCAGCATCTTCCTCTTCTACTTGCGCCCAAAGAGAGCAACCAACATCAATTGATTCAAACTGCCCTAAATTGAACTTTCTCGAATAACTTATTGACACAGTACTAATTTTCATTGACTTGTTTTTACTGCTAATTTATGTAGTGGCGACTCACTTTTTGAGCTGCCAATGCTTGTTATTGATTACCGCTTCTTACCCTGTGGTAGAACTTGCTGATTCTGCGGTTGCAATGATGCCCTCGCTTCTGCTTCCGATACAGCTGGTAATACTGGTGCTGTTGCAATGGCGCTATCAGCCCAGCGTTCGTAAGTCTCGTTTCTCACCCAATGCAATGTCGCCCCTGACTCTGCACCGCTACGAATCATTTCTGCTGCAACGAGATCATCTTTCTCAAAATCAGATTGTGGGTTACGATACGACCACTGAATGAACCAGTATGTACCAAGCGCACCCTCCACCTTCTGAAACTCAGCGCAGAAGATATAATTTTTCAATACTGATGCGATCGCACCATAGCAGAACTCCTTGGCATCTCCCGGCATCCCCTCCTCACACCATTGCTGAAACGCACGATGAGCGAAGTGGTTGTACAGTCCAGCAAATGAATCCTTGCTCCGCCGATGCATCAGAAAACTGAGCAGCATCGATGCTGGCCCTTTGAATTGTTCCTTCAGTCCGCCAGCAACAGGGATTACCCACAGTTCGGTGAATGGCTCATTGGTGAAATTTTCGTTGATTGTGAGCAAACGGTCAGGACGTGAGATTGCGATCGCAAAGTCTGCTTTATTTCCTTTGAGATAACCACCCTGTTGTGCTTCCAATATTGTCAGTTTTGGAGGGCAGTCTAGTAAGAATTGCCCGTACTCCTTGGCACAATTAGCTTGAAGTTTAGGTTGGCTGGGTGGAATGAGAAAAACACTGTTGTTGATTTTGATTGTTTCCATAGTTGCCTTGTTTTTGTTAAAAGTTGCGTTGATTTGGGATACTATTCGGGTTAGCTATTTATGATAGAAACAGGGATTGCTTTAGTCCTGGTCGTAGTTTTTCACTCTCCCCCCATCTGCCAGAGTTTGCAATGTAGGTAAAAGTAGG
>NZ_JCACKM010000014.1:0-2214 GCF_059505385.1 Desmonostoc vinosum | reverse complement strand
CGCTTAGAGCGACACAGGAGCGTCGCGTCATTACGAATTACGAATTATTTAATACTCTGGAACCGATGGGTCTACTTCTCGACTCCAAGCTGTAATGCCACCTTTAACATTCGTGCCCTCAATACCAGCTTCTTTGAGGATGCCGAGGGCTTTTGCCGATCGCCCGCCCATTTTACAATGAGCAATTAAGCGGTGGCCGTTGAGTAATTCCTTCACCTTGGCAACGCCATCTCCATTTTCAATCTCTGGTAATGGTACCAAAACTGAGCCAGGAATCCTGGCAATATCATATTCATGAGGATTGCGGACATCCAACAAGATAAAATCTTTGGCACCGCTATCTAGCACTTCCTTCAGTTGCTGCACCGTCATTTCTGCAATTTCCATCTGCTGTTTTGCCTCCTCTGCTTTAGCTTGTGGGATACCGCAGAATTGTTCGTAGTCTATCAGCTTTTCAATGACTGGGCGAATCGGGTTAGGACGCAACTTCAATTCCCGGAACTTCATTTCTAGGGCATTGTACAATAGCAGTCGTCCACTCAAAGTATTGCCTTTTTTGAGAATAATTTTGACTGTTTCCGTGGCTTGAATGACACCAATAATTCCTGGCAAAATTCCCAACACCCCACCTTCTGCACAAGAGGGAACCATGCCTGGTGGTGGTGGTTCTGGGTACAAGTCACGATAATTTGGCCCACCCTCATAGTTAAATACAGTAGCTTGCCCTTCAAAGCGGAAAATAGAACCGTAGACGTTGGGCTTATTCAGCAATACGCAGGCGTCATTGACTAGATATCTAGTAGGGAAGTTATCAGTACCATCCACCACAATATCGTAAGGCGCAAGGATATCTAAAGCATTCTCCGAAGAAAGACGAGTTTCGTACAAATCAACCTGACAATAGGGGTTAATCTCCAGAATTCGCTCCTTTGCCGATTGAATCTTGGGTTTACCTACCCAAGATGTACTGTGAATTACTTGGCGTTGCAAGTTGGAAGTATCAACAACATCAAAATCAACAATACCAATGCGACCAATACCCGCCGCCGTCAGATATAAAAGCAGCGGCGCACCAAGTCCACCTGTACCGATACATAATACACTGGCAGCCTTGAGGCGTTTTTGTCCTTCCAGTCCCACCTCCGGCAAAATCAGGTGTCGGGAGTAGCGTTCGTAGTCGTCTTTTGTCAACTGGATTTCTTCCAGATTGGGATTAAGCATAGCAGTTGTGATATGGAAGAGCGAATTATTTATCCTATCGAAAAATGATATGCGTATTAAATAATTCGTAATTCGTAATGACGCGACGCTCCTGTGTCGCTCTAAGCGAAGCTATGCCGCAGGCTTTACGCTGACGCTATCGCGGACTAGCTACCGCTGCGAAGCGCGTAATTAAGTTTTGTAATGGGATGAAATCCCAACACAAAACTTACAGGTTCAAAACTTACAGGTTATAGAACCGGGGGACTTAAACCCACGGAACGTGTTAAACTAACGGCGTTAAATTATGTTTTCTATTTTCTCTGCTTGAAACTGGTGAGCATCATCAAGGCTCCAGCTTTGCACTTCTTGAGCTTTGCCGTTTTGCACGCAAACTATTATATATGAGTATCCTTGCCAAGCATATAAGCGATCGCATTCTGAAGGAATCGCCGGGTGATCAGGATGAGAGTGAAAAATGCCAATAATATGCAACGAGTGATTGCGTGCTTGCTTTTGAGCTTGTAACATGACTTCAGGTGCGATCGTATATTGTCGTCTTTTACCCTCTAGTGACTTATCGCCTGTAAAATCCGCAGCCGCTTCTGTGTTCCAAGCATTTTCTGTCGGCATCACCTCTACTACCGTCTTGCTCTCATCAGCCAGATCACCCAAAATTATACCGCAACCCTCTTCAGGATACGCGTCCTCAACATGAGCGTAGATGCTTTGTAAATGCTCTTGGCTAAATCTGATCATCTCTGCGTATAGCTAAAGAGTAGGGAGTGAGGGAGATGTGGTTCGACTTCGCTCACCAACCGGGGGGTGAGGGCAGGGGGCAGGGGGAGAATAAATAATTACGAATTACGTTAGCGTTAGCGAAGCGGTAGCGATAGCGTAGCGTAAAGCCTACGGCATAGCTTCGCTTAGAGCGAGTCATCGAGCGTCGGTACGAGCGTCAGCGGTAGCGAGTCCTCGATAGCGTTAGCGTAAAGCCTGCGGCATAGCTTCGCT
>NZ_JCACKM010000013.1:0-64599 GCF_059505385.1 Desmonostoc vinosum | reverse complement strand
CCCTACTCCCTACTCCCTACTCCCTACTCCCTACTCCCTACTCCCTACTCCCTACAACTTCTGCAACAACTCCTGAGTCAACTGAAAGAACGCTTTTGAACCAGCAGACTGAGGAGCATTTAAAACAACTGGCATAAAACTATCAACAGCTTTAGCAACATTGACATCAACTGGTATTTGGGCTTTACAAATTTTTTCTACACCAAAATCCTCAACAACGCGGTGCATTACTTGTTTGTAATATCTGCCGTTTAACAAGTTAGAACTAGCCATGCTGAAGACAATTCCCAACATTTTTATATCTATCTTGGCTTCATGTTCATGACTATCTTTTAATTGAGCAATGCGCCTTTCCAGCAGTTGAATACCCACCACAGATAAAGGTTCTGGCTTAGCAGGAAGGATGTAGAAATCACTGGCAGCTAAAGCACTTCGAGTCAAAAGATTATAACCAGGAGCGCAATCCAAGAGGATAAAATCATAATCTTGACGTACTGGTTTTAAAATATTATTAATCAAGACTCTTTCAAAGCGATTCCAAACGGTTTCAAAGTCTTGTTCACCCAAGGCAGTTGCTTGTTGATGTAGCATTTCCGACACGACAAATTCATCATATAAGTCGATATCTCCTGGTAACAATTCTAGTCCTGGAAGGTTACAAACTTGAGATTGAACGATGTCTTGAATCGTTTGTTTTGCTTCTGGTGTCGGATTGATAACTTCGTCTATTAAATATCTAAACGTCTTACTTTGCTTACGACGCTTAGCAAACTCCAAAGGCGACATGAGACTGAGTGTGGCACTAATTTGGCTATCTAAATCGAGAACAAGTACCCGTTTGCCGTGATTTTTCGCTAAACAAGTAGCTAAATTGACGGTGAGAGTAGTTTTCCCAACGCCGCCTTTCATATTTGCTGTAGAAATTACATATCCCATTGGTTAAGTCCTCTGATGACGCATTCCCATCTAGGTAGCGTACACATTTCCTGAACTATTAAAACTTCCACTAAATTTAAGATTTTCGGGAACTTTCAAAGAGTGATTTTAGCAATGTTTCGTGGGATTGCTGAATTTGGATGTGAAAATTATTCTGTATGATTTCAGAAGCCTTGTAGAGACGTGCTATTGCGTGTTTGTGCATTCAGCTTCTTATATAAATACTTTGGTGCTGCTGAATAATTGGGTAAAAAGCTTACGCAGAGGAGCCAGGCGCGTAGACGGGTTTCCCAACTTGAGCGAACTGGCGTCGCGCACCAGACGCAGAGAGTAGTTTTACAGTCTCTTTGATTTCTAGGTGATATATCCCCGACATTCTAAATCAGGTGTTCGTTACTCGATATAACAAAATCTTAACCTGATAGTGACGTTATAATATCTATCAGTTTTAAAGTTTTACTGAACCTCTAAGTAGCAAAAAATGCTCAAAAAAAATGATTTTATACTTAATCGTTGATTGAGCAGACAGACCAACATACCTTAGCCTTTGGGGAAGCCAGTTCATAAGTGGATACTTCTGCGAACCTTCTGTAAAGGATTCTGATTGATCAGATTGTATACACAAGTTCTATCTATCATCTCTTTGAGGACTAAATACCATGTTTACTAAGTTTACTAAGCAAGTAAAAAATATGCTCAAGAAAACCCCCCTTATCAGATGGGAGTATATTGATCAAAACATTGAGGTACGCAAAAAACAATACAGAATACAATTTATAGAACAATTTTTACCAAAGAACGGAATTGGTGCAGAACTAGGAGTATTCAAAGGTCATTTGTCCCCCATTCTTCTAGAGTATACCAATGCAAAAAAACTACACCTTGTCGACCCTTGGTATACCTTCAAACCTCTTTGGCAATGGGCAAGCGGCAACAAAAGTACGGTTGATGGTTTAATCAAAGTTCTGCGAAGCTTCAAGAAAGAACTTGAAGATGGACGCATCGTGGTACATGTGGGCGATGATCTTCAGGTACTTCCCACATTTCCTGATAAATATTTTGACTGGGTTTACATCGATACGTCTCATGCATATGAACAAACTAAGCAGGAGTTGCAGATATTAGCCAGCAAAGTCAAGGACGACGGTGTAATAGCAGGGGATGATTGGCAGCCAGACACAAGTCATAGGCATCATGGAGTTTGTAAAGCTGTAAATGAGTTTATTGTTTCTGAAAAGTATGAGATTATATATTCCAATGAACACAATTTACAATGGGCAATAAAGAAGGGCTAACAAAACGCTGATTTATCCTTTTGCTCTTGCACTACTGGCAGTTGATTTTTGCTCTTGCTTTTTGTACTTTTTAAAAAAGACGCATTCCTATCTAGGTAGCTTACACATTTGCTGAGCTGTTAAAACTTCCACTAAATTGAAGAGTGATTTTAGCAATGTTTCGTGGGGTTGCTGAATTTGGATGTGAAAATTATCTGTATGATTTGAGAAGTCTTGTAGAAAGTGCCAACAAGAGCGATTTTAAGATATTGTGGAGAGTAGCGATTGAGTAGACTGAGGAGAAGCGATCGCAAAAATTCACTTTTACCACTGCCAGTTGTACAACCAACCAAAAAGTGACAAGTATTCGGATCAGATAAATCAGCCTCTAATAATCGTTCTTCTAAGGTGCAGTTGCAGGTAATACTTGCGATTTTATATAATTGCGTCCTTTGCGTCCTTTGCGGTTCGTTAAAAAATTAACTTTGACAAAGAGTTTTTAGCCTTAACTGAGCCGTATTCGATTATAAGTAATTCTGCAAAACGTTGAATTCATCCTTGCAATCCTTGCCAAACATCGAGAAGTGGTTGTGCTTGGCTAGAATCTTTGTTAATAGCTTTCTCTAAATAACTAGAGAATCTTACCTCATAAAATAGCTGTCGCATACTAGACGTAAATAAAGCTCAATATAACAAAATCTTAACCTAAGAGTGACATTATGTTATTTATCAGTTTTTCATTTTTAGAGAACTTTTCTCAGGATTTTGATGTTCATATTGTATAGAAAAGTTCTATCATCCCTTTGGAGGCTAACACGATGTTTACCAAGTTTACTAAGCAAGTAGAAAATGTGATTAAGAAAACCCCCCTTGTTAAATGGGAGTATGTTGATCAAAACATTGAGATACGCAATAAACGATACAGAATTCAATTTATAGAACAATTTTTACCAAAGAACGGAATTGGTGCCGAACTAGGAGTATTCAAAGGTCATTTGTCCCCCATTCTTCTAGAGTCTACTAATGCAAAAAAACTACATCTTATCGACCCTTGGTATACCTTAAAACCTCATTGGCTATGGGCAAACGGCAACCAAAGTACGGTTGATGGTTTGATCAAAGTTCTGCGAAGCTTCAAGGAAGAACTTGAAGATGGACGTATCGTGGTACATGTGGGTGATGATCTTCAGGTACTTCCCACGTTTCCTGATAAATATTTTGACTGGGTTTACATCGATACGTCTCATGCATATGAACAAACTAAGCAGGAGTTGCAGATACTAGCCAGCAAAGTCAAGGACGACGGTGTAATAGCGGGAGATGATTGGCGGCCAAACCCAAGTCATAGACATCATGGAGTTTATAAAGCTGTAAATGAGTTTATTGTTTCTAAAAAGTATGAGATTATATATTCTAATGAACACAATGTACAGTGGGCAATAAAGAAGAGCAACTAATTTATCACGTTTGACTTCATCGTGAAAGCTTATTGAGGGATAACCGCTCCTATGCTCCCATTGAAGTAAGAGTGTCAAGGTAGCTGAATGCTTTTTGCCCATAAACTTTGTAAACGGTGCAATTGAGCGCCTACTTGATAGAGTAAATCACCTTTGCCTAAGAGATAAGCTGCTGCTGTTTGTTTGCCTCCTAGAATAATGCTGGAGTCGGCTTCGCTGGCAGTACGCAAAGCTACTCGTCCTGGTAGATTTGAGCGGATGATTGGCGTTACGACCTTGGCTTCTGGGCGTTGAGTGGCGATAATGAGATGAATTCCCGCAGCTCTTGCCATTGCTCCCAGTCTTTTGATACTTTGTTCTAGTACTGTACGGATTTCTTTTTCTGCCATAAAATCGGCGTATTCGTCAAAAATACAGACGATGCGAGGTAAAGGTGGCGTAGAGCGATGATTGTAAGCGCTTAAATCAGCACACCCAGCTTTTTCAAACTTTTGGTAGCGAGACTCCATCTGTGCAACCAATTCATCCATCAGTTTGATCGCGCGATCGCTATCTTTTACAATAGGTGAATATAACCAAGGTATTTGCTCAAACTCAGGAAATGTGACTCGCTTGGGGTCAACAAGAGCGATTTTAAGATATTCTGGAGAATGACGATTGAGTAGACTCAGAAGGAGCGATCGCAAAAATTCACTTTTACCACTGCCAGTTGTACCACCAACCAAAAAGTGACAAGTATTCGGGTCAGATAAATCAGCCTCTAACAATCGTCCTTCTAAATTTACCCCAATTGCAATTTTTACTGGTGCAGTTGCAGGTAATACTTGCGACTTTATATAATCCTCAAATTTAGCAACTTGCCTATCTTGACGAGGCAAATCTACACTTACATAACCCGCCTGCGGAGCAATCAGCGGCGGATTTTCCAAACCCAATTGTACTTGTAAATCCGCAGACGATTTTAAGAGCGAATTAACTCTCACACCAAGATGTGGTTTTAATTTCACTCGGATAAAACAAGGAGCAACAGCAGCACCTTCATAATCTACACCAATCCCAAAAGATAGGAAAGTTGTAACCAATTGTTCACCCATAGCACTAGCGTCTGGAGAACTCTGGTTACTAGTTGTGGAATTTTCGTCTTGTTTGTTATTTTCAGATGGCGAAATAAAATAAGTCTGACACTTCTGCTTTTGTGGGCAAATGTTGCATAGATTTGGTTGAGTTGTAACAGGTGGTGGATTATTGTTAGGAGGTTCCCAACTCAGCCATTGCTGCATCTGCTGTAGTTTATGGTGAATCAACTGATGTACACTATTTTCTAGTTGTTCCCAAGAATATTTATACTCTTTAAATTCTGGTAAAACACAATAAACTGCTGAATCAACAGCTACCTTTTTTTTACACCAAAGCATGTAGCTATAAAGAGCAACCTGAGCCAATTGTGCTGATGAATCTACAGGTTGATAAGTTTTAAATTCCAGTACACAAAGCCGCTTAGCTTCAAAATTATAAACTAAACAATCAAACTCTCCTGCTATTCTTTGTTGCGTTCCATCAGGTAACTGAAGGTAATGCTCAAGCTTCCGTTCTTCTGAAATAAATGTGTTACGAATCAGCGTCTCTGCATTACAGTAACGTCTATTTATGATCAGTAATTCTGCAAAACGTTGAATTAATCCTTGCAATCCTTTCCAAACATCAAAAAGTGGTTGTGCTTGGCTAGCATCTTTTTCAACAGCTTTATCTAAATAATTAGAAAATTTTATTTTATAAAATAGCTGTCGCATACTAGAAGCAACTTCCTCAACATTTAATTGAGATGCACCCAACTCAAATATTGCTTTAAACCTTGGCTCAGTAGCAGCTAAATTAATAAAATCATTAGCTAATTGATGAAAAACATTACCAATCCCAATTTTATTATTTGGTGGTATAAATAAAGTATTGCCGCCAAAGTGCTGATGTAAATAAAACAAACGAGGACATTCAAAAGCAACTCTGACTTTAGTGGCAGATAAAGATACATTTTTAGATTTTTCTGTTGACTGTTCAGAAGCATGATTGATCATATTAAAAATATTATTTGCAAATTTCATCCTATGATTCAGCAACGCCAAGTCGAGGTTTAGGCAATATATCAATATCTCCTATGCAAATGCAGATATTGAAAATTAAGCTGCTTTGGATTCGTGTAAAAATAAGTTGAACAATTTAATATTTGTAGTGCGGGCATCTTGCCCGCGCGAGCAAGATGCTCGCACTACTTATTTTTACTTGATGCCTTTTGATCCCGAAACAGACCAATGTATTTCTTTTTTGTTTAGTCTTGTTATAGCTTGTACAGGTTTATTTAATTGTCAACTTATAACAACCTCTTTTTCATACCCTTCCTCCCAAACCAACCGTCTCCCATAAGTTGTAATTACGAATTACTCTGGCTGGTGGTAGGAATTTTTTCCTCTGCGATGGGAGTTAACTGTTGGGGTTTGCGGGAGCGATTGAAGCGATCGCGAATGTTACCTATGATGATGTACAGAATTGGTACGGCAAATAGACTCAACACAGTTGAAACAATCATTCCCCCAGCAATTGCTGTACCGAGAGATTTTCTACTGACTGCTCCTGCTCCTTCTGGGTTTACTAATGGCCAAACACCTAAAATAAAGGATAGGGAAGTCATGAGAATGGGGCGTAAGCGCTCTTGTGATGCTCTGACTGCGGCTTTGGTAATTGAAAGTCCTTGTTCGCGCAGTTGGTTGGCGAATTCTACAATCAAGATGGCGTTTTTACTTGCCAGACCAATCAACATGACTAAACCAACCTGACAAAACACATCGTTGGCCAGACCCCTTAGTAACTGTGCCCCCAAAGCTCCTAAGATTGCTAAGGGGACTGCAAGCATAATAATCAAAGGGTCAACGTAATTTTCATACTGAGCAGCCAGTACCAAGAAGACAAATACAAGTCCCAACATAAATATCAAGGGGGCTTGACCGCCAGATTGCTTCTCTTCAGCGGTGATACCTGACCATTCGTAGCCCATACTAGCTGGTAAAACTTCTTTTGCTAGTTGTTCCATTGCAATTGTTGCTTGCCCGGAACTGTAACCAGGAGCAGCAGCACCGTTAATTTCAATGGCGCGGAACAAGTTGTAGTGATTAATCGTTTGTGCGCCTGTTTTCGGAGTAATTTTTACAAGGTTACTCAGGGAAACCATCTGATTGTTGGCAGAACGGACATATATCTTACCGATGTCTCCAGGGTTAGAGCGAAACTGAGCATCGGCTTGAATATAAACTCGGTAAGTCCGCTGTAGTAAGTTAAAGTCGTTGACATACTGAGAACCCATGTAGCTTTGTAGGGTATTAAAGATATCATCTACGTCAACTTGCATGGCTTTGGCTTTGTTGCGGTCAACTTCGATGTACATTTGTGGTGTATTGGCACTAAAAGTACTAAACACACCCTGCAATCCTGGTGTTTGATTTCCACGCTGGAGAAACTGACCCATAACTTGCAGCATGTTATTTAAGCCACTGTTACCTGCTCTGTCTTGCAATTGAAATTGGAAGCCGCCAAAGTTACCCAACCCTTCAATAGATGGTGGGTTAACGGAGAAGATTCTTGCTTCGGGAATTGCTCCTAATACTCCTTGCAACTTGCCAATGACGGCTTGGGCTGACTGTTGTTCACCTTTGCGTTCTGCCCAAGGTTTGAAGGCTGTAAAAATTACGCCACTGTTGGCACTGCTACCACTAAAACCAAAGCCACCAACAACAAAAGTATCCATGACTTCTGGTAGCTTGAGGATTTCTTTTTCTGCTTGAATCATCACCTTGGTGGTGTAGTTGAGTGAAACTCCTTCTGGTGCTTGGATAATGGTAATGAAATAGCCTTGGTCTTCATCGGGAATAAAGGCTGTGGGTACGGAGATGTACAGCCAGCCAGTAAGACCTAAAGATGCAATAAAGACTACTAAGACAATAGCTTTGTTTTTTGTGAGACGATTAAGCGATCGCTCATATCCTCGACGCGTCCACTCAAGAAATCGGTTAATCTGGTCAAAAATCTTACCCAACCACCCACCGGCTCTTTGCCCTCGACGCAGTAGTAAAGCTGACAATGAAGGAGTAAGAGTAATGGCCAGAAAGGTAGAAATTGCCATCGAAAAGGCGATCGTCAAAGCAAATTGTCTATAAATCTGCCCTGTAGAGCCGGGAAAGAATGCCACGGGGACAAATACAGCCATCATTACCAAGGAGGTAGCAATTACTGCCCCAAATAACTCTCTCATCGACTCAGAAGCTGCTTGACGTGGCGGTAATCCTTCGTCCTCAATCAAGCGCATGGTATTTTCCACGACGATGATCGCATCATCAACTACCAACCCTGTAGCTAATGTCAAACCAAATAAAGTTAAGGTGTTGATGGAAAATCCAAAAACTTTGATGAAGGCAAAAGTGCCAATCAATGTTAGGGGAATGACAATCACGGGGATGAGTGTAGTCCGCCAGTCTTGGAGGAAAATAAAAATTACTAAGACAACAAGAGCGATCGCTTCTATTAAGGTCTTCACAACCTCTGCGAGAGACTCTTCCACAAATAAGCTTGTGTCAAATGCGACCTTATACTCCATTCCTGGCGGAAAACTTTTCTCCAGTCGCAACATTTCCGCTTTGACAGCCTTAGCTACTTCCAAGCTGTTACTTCCAGGTGTGCCAAATATTCCTAAACCGACGCCTTCCTGACCGGAAAATCTCAGAAAAGAACTGTAATTTTCGGCACCCAGTTCTGAGCGTCCTACATCTTTGAGCTTAACTAGTGTGCCATCAGCAGTTGTCTTCAGCACTATATCTTCAAATTCTGCTGGTTCTGTGAGTCTACCAACGGCGGTCAAATCTATTTGATATGTTTGATCATCTAGTGCTGGCTGTTGTCCAATTTGTCCCGCACCTAGTTGGATATTTTGTTCTTCAAGTGCATCAATTACATCTTGGGCAGTGAGGCTACGACTTGCTAATCGATTTGGATCGAGCCACAACCGCATCGCATAGCGGCGTTCACCAAAAATTTGCACCTCACTAACACCGTTGATTCTTTTGATAGCATCAACTATGTAGAGATCAGCATAATTACTTAAAAATATATTATTGTATTGTTTGTTCTTCGAGTACAACCCCAGCGCCAAGAGAATATTGTTAGACTGCTTTTTGACGCTAACGCCAGTCCGTTGTACAGCTGCTGGTAAAAGCGGCTGGGCAATAGCTACCCGATTTTGCACATCAACAGCCGCAATATCTTTATTCCGTGATGGGTCAAATGTCGCTGTAATTGTACTAGTACCATCATTACTACTGCTCGAAGTCAGGTATTTCATACCCTCGACCCCGTTAATTTGCCGCTCAATGATTGTCGTCACCGTATTTTCGACAACTTCCGCATTCGCGCCAGGGTAGTTAGCAGTAACAATAATTTGAGTAGGACTAATATCTGGATACCTTGCCGTAGGTAGTGTTGGAATACTAACCGCACCTACTAGCAGCAAGATAATCGCACAGACGCTTGTAAATACAGGTCTTTTGATGAAGAAATCGACGAACATGGGGAGTGGGGAGTAGGGAGTAGGGAGTGGGGATTGCTGACAGGTATAGGTTTTTAATATTTTGCGTTTTGAATGACGCAAAGAAGGGGAGACGCGGGGACGCGGGGAAAGATTTTAGAACATGGGGAGTGGGGAGTGGGGAGTAGGGAGTGGGGATTGCTGACAGGTATAGGTTTTTAATATTTTGCGTTTTGAATGACGCAAAGAAGGGGAGACGCGGGGACGCGGGGAAAGATTTTAGAACGAAAAAATAGGCGTTTTCGGATTGAATGTAAAATACCTACACCTGTAAGATTGGGGATTGGGGGGATAAGGGAGAAATTTTCTCCGTGTCCCCCCGTCCCCGCGTCCCCGTGTCCTCTTTCCCATTCCCCAACTAAGATTCTGTAACAATGGAAACACCGTCTTTCAAATCTAGTAAACCTGAGACGATAATTTTATCTTGTGGTTGTAATCCTGTGATCACTTGGTAATTATTACCTGTGCTATTACCTAACTTGACTTGCTTTCGTCGAGCTACTTGTTGTATTAGACCTTGAGGTGATTTTTCTATTTCAGCTATGTAAACAAAAGTTTCGCCACCCACGCGAGATACTGCTGTTTTGGGAATTAATACCCCTGGACGCTGATTCCAAATCACTTTCGCCCGCACCAATTGATCGGCACGTAGTTGACCTTTAGGGTTGTTAAATAGGGCTTTTAGCTGTAAGGTTCGTGTCTTGTTAGTGATGTTGGGAGCAATAAAAAATATTCTGCTATTGCCTAATTTCTCGCCTTGTGCATTCATTACCTCTACTGGCATCCCCTTACGTAATTTAGTCTCTAGTTCCAACGGCACAGAAATTTTAACTTCTAAAGGTTGATTTTGAGAGATGGTTGCTAATTGTGTAGAAGTGTTAACCAAGTCACCTGTTTTTACAGATATCTCACTAATTATGCCTGTAAAGGGAGCAGTAATCTTGTCGTTTTGGATCTGGACTTGTTGTTGATTACTAGCTCGATTTTGCTGCAAGGCTTTTTCCGCCTGTAATATAATAGCTCGCTGTGCTTGAATTTTGTGATCAATTGCAGTGAGTTGAGCTTCAGTTGCTGCAAGTGTGTTGGCATATTGCTCGCTAGTCTGTCTAGGTACAGCTCCTTGAGCCGCCAAACTAGCATACCTTTGGTATTCCCGCCGATTCAATTCCACATCCGCAACTTTGGTTCGTCGTTCGTCTTCCAAAGATTTAAGTGCGGTGCGAATACTCTCTAGCTGTACAGCAGCTACCTGAGTATCGGTACTAATTCCACTGTCTACTGCTGGTTGTGGTTTAAAATCTACTTGAGCGATCAATGCTCCTGTTGTGACTGCATCTCCGGGTTTGACAAATATCTGGGTAACTTGGCCTGGAATTTTCGACTGAAGCTTTAGTGAGCGTCGAGATTCAAGACTAGCAATAAAATCTGAGCTTTCTTCGACTGGGCCGATTTGTACTGCTGATAATTTTACTCTTACCCCTTGCGGTTGAGTCTTAGCAGTTGGAGGTGTTGGGTTTTGCCTGAGAAAAATCCAGGCGATCGCAGCTCCGCCAGCGAATAATAATAGTGTTAATAATAACCAAAGCCATCGCCTTTTTTTTGGAGGTGGTTCAAATGAAGGTGGTGGAAGATTATCTTCAAAATCGGTTTGAGGCTGAGGAAATGTCATGGTTTACTGGGAATTTATAAGACAAGTTAGCAACAACTTAATCAAGATTGTATTTGTTGATCAGCTGTTCTACATTTAACTTGATACACACTGTTTTTGATAATTTTTTCTAATCTATCTAAAGGTCATTGACACACAGCTAGTCTGTCTAAGTTGTTGAGTGATTATTAGATTAATTAATAATTAGACAATTGAGATGCTGTAAATAACACTCTGAACAATAAATACCCTAAAACTATTGACTAGAAACAACTTTTATGATTATTTCATAATTTAAATCAGACTGCCATAGCGATCGCATTTAATTTACACAGACTCTTAGTAAAAGTTCTAATACAAAATTTGAGAAATATTTAGTTTTGTCAAAAATTGATTTTTATATAAGAATATTTGTTTGTATTTTCAGCATCTGCGGGAAATGCCTTATACATTTAAAAATGCATAATTCTCGGATTTTATTGTATTGTTGGTAACAAAAAGCTAGAAATATTTTACGGGAATATGGATTGCGATCGCTCATTTTAAGCTCATAGATAGCATTCTTAATTCCGTATCTTTTTGTAAAGTGCTAAATGCTACATCCTGACTCATATTCAGAATGCGTTTTTATATCTTGAGGAGGACTTAATATGGATAGTATAAATACTAAATAAATAACTATTCCGATCACCTAACGAACTTTAACTTGGTTCTCCTATTGCAATAGACATCTTGCAAAAGTGCTTTTTATCCAACTACTGCAAGAAGTCTGACTTTTGCGATGGGAGATTTTTTTTAACTACAAAACATCTAAATCTCAAGATAGATTTATCTGTCTTAAGGAGGAATGAAGATAGGGGCAATAAATATTAAATACTTAGGTAGCCCGATTACCCTACCGGACTTTAGCTCTGAATCCTCTCATGTTTTTACCTAACAAGGGAGGATCTTATTTATTAAAATTCAGATTTTGCTTGTTGTGATCCATTAGCTCGGTTGACTACAGATTTTTTTTGCTGTACTGTCACTCTAGTTTCAGACATTATTTGTTGCGTGAATACCTAAGTTTTCCATCAATACAGTCAGTGAAATCCCACGTAAACGTGCTAATTCTGCTAAAGTTTCTATACGCTGTGCTTGGATTGTTTCTATTTTCTCAGTTAATTGCAATAATTTTTGATGTTCATCATCTGTAAGAATCTCATCTTCTCGTTTAGCAACTAATTCTTCGTAATTTCTCTGAATATTTGCAGGAATTCCTTGATTAATTTTGAGTAATAATTCTGCTTCTACTTGTGGCAGTCGAGTGGCTTTACGTTGTGCTTGTAAAACAATCACTTGCGATACAAATTGCTCTAATTCAGACAAGTTTAATTGCTCAACTGCTTTAAGTAACTCTTCTGAAGTTAGTTGTACTTCAACTTTGACGATTGACATTATCTGCCTCTTGCCTGCTAATTTATCAGTAATTTTATTCTAATCGCCAATCTCTATAACAACAGACTTCTTGCAAAAATCATCATTTCTGTGTTCTTCTTGGCGTGATAGTTGCTTTAAGTCGGCAAACCCGATAACACTGGCTGCAACTTTGGGAACCAAAGTAACGCAGCATTTACCCAACGCACTGCTTTATTTTTGAGTGAGACAAAAAAAGATTTATGCAAGAGTTCTGATACAAATTTTCTAAAATAAGGCAACAGATGTAAACAAGGATTGCTTTGCTGTATCTAAGTTTATTAATTGTAGATTCGTATAACGCCTTATAAAATATTCTCTTAAGGATTACAGTAGTTGCATTGGGCTGGATCAGCAAACTCTTGATGATGAGGAAATAACTTTTCTTGAAGAAAATTACATTTTTTACATTGATAAATTACTGCACGAGTTACATGAGTAGGAAAATTGCAAATCGCACATGGCAATCCCTCAATACTTTCTATAATCACAAAACCAGGTGCAGAACAACTTGGGCAATGGCTATTAATCTTTTTGATTAAATCATGAGTTGCTTTTTCTATATTTTTCATTCGCGTGGGATTGTAAAGTGCCCGCATATCGGTTTCAACATAGACTTTACCAGGCGATCGCAAATTATTAAAAGCTAAATTGACAGCTTCTAAAAACTTAGCTTCTGTATTAATACCTTTGATTATTTCAACATGATTGTTAGTTTGTTGCTCAAGCCCAACAATCAACCCATGTTCAGGAAAACCACTTTTTCTAGCAAAATCTTCTGCTTCTTGCCAACTTTGAATTTCCTGATAATTAAAATTAGTTTCTAGAGAAAATTCTTCACCGATAATCTCAAGTTCATTTTCTGTATCTAGTAAAATAACAATCTCTCGATTAGAATAAATATATGGTAATAATGGATGAGGTACGAAACTGCCTTCGCTAGCGATCGCTAAAGTTTCACCTGTAATTTCTAAGGCTTTTTCTGCTTTCAATCTGGCTGTTGCGATCTGCGTTCCTAAACGTTTAACCTCTCTAGTAAACGTGCCGAAAACATCAGTATTAAAGTTATGGGGTACTATAACTTCAATCCCTAACTCTTGCTCAATCACTGGTGCGATTACTTTCTCTTTTTGGTGCATTGTTGCCAATACACAGGTGCGATTACTAAATAATTGCTGATTTTTCATATCGCTACAATTAAACCACATAAAATAATTCGTAATTCGTAGTTGCACTCAGTTGCGATTTGCGCCTTTACTGATTGAAAACCACTAAATTTTTAATTACGAATTACGTAGCGTAGCGTAAAGCCTGCGGCATAGCTTCGCTTAGAGCGAGTCATCGATAGCGTTAGCGAAGCGGTAGCGTAAAGCCTGCGGCATAGCTTCGCTTAGAGCGACACAGGAGCGTCGCGTCATTACGAATCACGAATTAGAGCGTAGCGACTTGACGGACATAATTTACGCCTGAGATATTGAATGATTTTTTAACATTTCTTAATGTAAAATATCCCAGGCTATCTTGTGTGACGTACCCGACTCTGATGCTTACGCATACAGCGCGGGCTTCTCAGAGACTCTTCGCACGAAGACATTATCTGAGCTTTAAGGGCGTGCGTCCCACGCGCCTTTATGTTGATAGTTTGGTTAGCGTTATTAGAGTTTACAACTATTGCTTTCAAACCAGTATTTTCGACTTTGTTTAAAAGTAGCAGCGGTGAATATAATATCACAAAAATGGCAATTCCGACGCTCGATGACTCGCTACCGCTTCGCTATCATCGACCTACTGTCTTTTCAATCCGTAGGATTGAATTAGTTGCGGGTTGACGGTGAACGGAGCCGAACCGTCAATTCGTCATTGCCCAAAAATTCATCCCGACGCTCAACGAAGTGTTAGAGCGCGGGGCTTCTTTTTGGTTAAGCTAACTTTGTTCCTGCGGGACTTGCCCTATCTGTGCTACTAGCTTTTCTTTATCTCGCTTGCGTTTTTTTGCGTAAAGCTGAATCGTGACAGCCATAAAGATGATCATGGCGAAAATTCCCCAAGCAGTCAAATCTGTCGGTAGGTTATTTTTAAACACAGCCAGCAACACAATTACGACTAACATAACTGTAGGTGCTTCATTTAAAGCGCGTAGCTGCTGACTATTCCAGCGACATTCATCTAGTGCTAATTGCTTCATCAAACGAGCGCAGTAATGATGATAGCCAAGAAGAACGGCAACAAAAAGCAGTTTGACATGTAACCAACCTTCTTTTAAAACATCTGGTTCAGTACTGAGTAAACCAATTGCCATTGCTACTGTCACCAACATTCCTGGAGTGGTGATGATGTGATACAGACGCTTTTCCATAATTTGATACTGATTTTTCAGTATCGTGCGTGCTGGTTCAGGTTCTTGGTTTGCTTCAACATGATATATGAAAAGTCGTACAAGGTAGAATAAACCGGCAAACCAGACTACAATGCCGACAATATGAAATGCTTTAAACCACGAGTAAGCCATGAATTGAAACCTGTCTTTCTCAACTTATTTTAAAGTAGCAATTGCTGAAAATGCTGCAAGTACTTCTTTATTAGGTTACGGCAAAACCCTCTGTAATAATTGATGGCAGCGTCGTAAAAAAAATTAAGAAGTATTACTAGTTGTGACAAAATTAGCTAAAAAGCGATCGCGATTTATTTAGATTCAGAACGACGCACAAAGGGCAAAAGGTCTTCTAAAATCACCTCATGGTAGTGTTCTTGAGGATAATGCCCGACGTTATTAAGTTTGATTAACTCAACATTTGGTACAGAATCTGCAAAATTTTGTGCTATGTCTATCGATAGCCAAGGGTCAATCATGCCCCATTGAATCAGAATCGGCTGTTGCCATTGTTTAAAGTCAGATTCGATTTCTGACATTGCCAAATCAAGTTTTAAGTTACGAATAGTTGATAGCAAACCTCTTCCTGATGCAGAAGTTTTCAAAAAAGGTTTGCGATAAACGTCTAAATCTTGATCTTCTATACGATAACGGCTACCACCTTCTAGAGTTCGGTCAACTAAAAGAGGGTCTTGAGTCATGATTTCACCTGCTAAAGGTAAACCCATTTGTTTAATTTTCCAGGGTAATTTAGCCGCAGTGGAAATTGGTGTATTTAATATAGCTAAGTTAGCAATTTGTTCAGGATGACGCAAAGCGTATTGAAGTCCTACAGAACCTAAAAATCCTTGTACCACTAAAGAAAAGCGCTCAAGTTCTAGTGCTTGAATAAATCCTTCTAAAGCTGTAATAAATGCATCAGGAGTGTAGGCAAAATCCCGTTTTTCTGGCTTAGCGGAAAAACCATAACCAATCCAATCTGGGGCGATCGCTCTTGTACCTTGGTTCGCCAAAGCAGGTATAATATTTCGCCAACTGTAACTCTGTGAAACTATGCCATGTAACAACAACACTGGCAATAAGTCACTTCTGCCGATAGGTGAAGATTCGCGATAAAACCATTCTAGTGAATCTATTTTTATCTTATGTTCTTTTATTGACACGTGATTTTCCTAAATTTGAATTCGGGGAATTGGCAAGAGGACACGGGGACGCGGGGATGCGGGGACGCGGAGAAAATTTCTCTTTCACTCCCTCATCCCCCTCATCCCCCCCATCCCCCCTTTCAAGGCAGGGCTGTTTCATATTCAGTCTGAAAAAGCCTATTTTTCCGTTCCGAAATCTTTCTCCGCGTCCCCGCGTCTCCCCGTCTCCGCGTCAACCAAAACGCGAAATCTAAAAAACCTACCCATAAGAGCCTCATCCCCCTCATCCCCCTCATCTTCCCTAGTCCCTAGTTCCCATAATCATCTCACGAATGGTATGAGCTGTTGCGGGTGCTAGTAATACACCGTTACGATAATGACCTGTAGCTAGGAGGACGTTATCAAACCCAGGTAGCTTACCAATAATTGGTGCTGGGCGTCCTTCTGGACGGGGACGTAAACCTGACCAAGTGCGGATAATGGTTGCGGTTGCTAACTCTGGGCAGAAAGCGATTGCTTGTTGTCTAACAGACTCTAGCAGTTGCTCATCTGGGGGGATTTGATCACCATTGCTGGGAAACTCCACCGTCGCACCCACCCAATAATCACCACCACCTACAGGCACAATATGCACGTCATTACCTGTAATCACTGGTTGAAAATCATGATTGCTTAATGGATGTCCTAAACTTACTTGCAGTGCTTGCCCCAGTACAGGGCGGATGTTAACCATCTGGTTGAATTTTGTCGTCAGTGGTGTTGAACCCAACCCAGCGGAAATTACAAACCAATCAGCAGTAATTTTTCCCTGTGTGGTTTCTAATTGATGGCAAAACTGAGGAGAAGATTCTGAGGGTGAGGTTTGGGTATCTAAAACGGTGACGCCAAATTTGAAAGTCACGCCGTTATGCTGGGCTGCTGCAACTAAAGCCAATGTTAAAGCAACAGGGTCGAGTTGGCGGTCTTGAGGAGAATAGACAGCCTCAGTAATTTTTTCGTCATCAACTTGCGGACAGATACGCTTGAGTTTGGCAATATCCCAAATTTCTAATTGCCAGCCTTGAGAGTGGCGAATTTCTGCTAGCTTTTCCCAGTCCGCAGCATTTTCTTGTGTTAAACACAGACTGAGAATACCTTGACGATTAAAAGGGATTGTGTGCCCTGTTAAAGCTTCTAGTTCTGGAATCAGGGTTTCATAGCGTTGGATGCTTGTTTGTCGCAGTTGCCAGGCCTTGCCCTTAATTTTCTGGCTAATTACACCCATCAAAACGCCAAGTGCAGCGCCAGTAGAAGCTTGTGCAGGTGGTTGTTGGTCAAAAACCGTGATTTTTAACCCTTTAACTCGACTTAACTCATAGGCGATCGCAGCCCCAACCACACCACAACCGATAATAACTACATGACTCATCGTTTTTTGGGAATTGGGAATTGGGAATTGGACGCGGGGACGCGGGGACGCGGAGAAAATTTCTCCCTCATCTCCCAGTCCCCAGTCCCCAGTCCCTACCCCTTCTCAGGAAGCAGTTGGAGGAATTGATCAATGTCTGTATAAGCAGCTTGGTAGTTACTCAAGGCGAGTAGAGTATTACCACTACTAGCAGCCTGATCAATTTTAACTAAGTGACCTAGCAGTTCTTTTGTTATTTGACGAGCTGGAGGTTGGTCTTTGGGTAAAAGATGGGGAATGATGTAGGTCATGGTTAACCTAGCTTCTGTGATAGGCCCATGTATAAAATTACCCACCTTAACCCATTCGTTTTTTTTGATTAGGTTTTTCAGTTCGTCCGAGCGATCGCGCACAGCCTGAATTTCCGGAACATATTCCTGAATTTGCTCAAGTTGTGCTGTTGTGTAAGTGGGAGGTGCAACTGCAACACCAGGGCCACCACAACTAATTAAGAAGGTTGTCAATAATACCAGAATCAATGACAAAATAGAGCGTTGACGCACCATACACCAAAGTTATTTGCTTTTTGTTTGCCGATTAACAGTGTAATTTTAGATCGCTGGCGTAGTTTATAGTTCTTGCTAACAAAGGATTTTGTAAAAAATCCTCAAATTTTCCAAAAATGACTAAATTACTATCTATAATTTTCCATTTTTTTAAGTATAATTACTCAATATTACAACAAACCAAACCTCCACCTGAACAATCACACAACGAGGGACATAGGGGGCAGGGGAGAAATCATAAACACCCATACTTCTTTTGTCAAAGACGCTACGCGTAGGGGTACGACTTCGCTCATTCCCAATTCCCCACTCCCAAAACAGTTGCTAAATCTAAAAGGTATTGATAATCTGAAACACTAATAAGATAAGCCTTCTGGCGGTTTTTCTGTCTTCACATCCCCCAGACACCGACATAAAAATAGGAGTATTTTTTAGTGAACGCAGCTGAACAGGCAACAAACCTAGAACTCGCCAGCAAGATAGCGACGGTAGTTAACTTGTTCAAATTTGAGTTTCCTGATGCCAAATCGGATCTCAAACCCTGGAAAAATGACCCAGAAACCAGAGAGTTAGTCGATCCAGATTCTATAGACATCGGCTTTCATTTTCCTGGCATTAGTAAATCCTGGCAAAGCCGCAGTGTTTTGATTCAAATCCGTTTTTATCAAGACCCCACCAATGACTTACGCCGTGCTATAGGTGTAGAAGTAGCTGGATTTGATCATCGTGGTGAAGCATGGCGACTTTCAACAGTGGAAAACTGGAGTTTTGTCGGTGCATCTGTGCCTTCTGTGGAAGTCGGGGAAAAGCTAAAACAGATTTGTCAACAGATTTTAGAGGTATTTAATAAGCCCAGTGATTAAATAATTCGTAATTCACGTCTAATGTGAATTAGATATTAAAACGAATGATGATTTTGTCAATGCCCTCACTCTAAATCTAGGTTAAGTACCATTCAGTAGTGGTGTGTCAAGACTAAAATATTGCATTAAAAAGAACTCTTGTGGGATGGGCGTCTCGCCCGTCCGTGGCGATTGTTGTCAAGTTAACGTAGAACCGATGTCCCGCAAGAAACTGAAGTTCCTTGCTAATAGCAAAAGTCATCTCAAGATGACTGAATATCCCCCAAGATTTTGAGTCTACTTCAGTAGACTTGAGCTATTAGCCAAGAAATTTATTTCTTGGCGGGTGAGGAAGCCAATACCGAAGATATTTCTAGCTTAAGTTGACACCAATGGCTTTACGACCCACCCCACAAGAAAACTTATTACATCATTTTAGCCTGGTCGCACCCTACAAAATTAAAGTTTTTAATTCACATTAGGCGCAATTCGTAATTCGTAATTCGTAATTAAAAGGAACTGGGGGATGAGGGGGACGCAAAGAAGTAAAGAGAAATTATACTGTTCGCAGTTCCCTGTTCCTTGTTCCCTTATTCATACAGCATTGGGGTCTTCTCCTAACTCTCTTAACCGGGCTGCTAAAAGTTCAGCACGTGCATTTGCAGCTTGGACTTGGGCGGTTGCGGCTTGGACTTGGGCGGTTGCAGCTTCAGCACGTACTGTTGCGGCTTGGGCTTCGGCATCTGCGGCTTGGGCTTGGGCGGTTGCAGCTTCAGCACGTGCGGTTGCGGCTTGGGCTTCGGCAACTGCGGCTTGGGCTTGGGCGGTTGCGGCTTGGGCTTCAGCAACTGCGGCTTCTTCGGGTAAAGGAAGCAGATTGCCAGATGAATCATAAAAGCGCAACCAAATCGCTGTTTCTTTATCTATAGTCCCCTCCCAGGTTCCTAACCATAAACCTAACCGCTGACACCACAGCCAGCCGCGTTCATCTAATGCTAAGGGCTGATATTTTTGATTGATATCTAAGTGCCACCCTTGCAAAGAATTGGGGTCGAATGGGTCGTATACAAAATAATCGGGTGTGCGGAAAGTTTGTTCATAAATGTCTTTTTTGGTGTTTTTGTCAATCTCCGCAGTAGAAGGCGACATTAATTCCACGATGACATCTGGGTAACGACCGTCTTCTTCCCACACTACCCAGCCTTGTCTAGAGATGGTACTATCAACACCCAGTACTACAAGAAAGTCAGGGCCTCTAAAATCTCGGTTACGTGCTTGAGTACTGCTGTAGTAAACAAACATGTTACCACCTGTGAAAAAATCATTGCGATCGCTCCAACCTTGCTGCAATGATCGAATCAAAACATTCATAGCAATGCGGTGGCGATTTGACTCCAAGGGTTCTCCGTCATCAAAAATTAAATCTGTAGGTGGCATTGGGGGTTCCCAGTCCACAACTGCACTGGTGGAGATTTCCAAATTTGTTTCGCTTACTGTCATACCAGCCCCCTGTAGTTGACTGTCGAAAACTATATTACACATTAATCATGACCAATTTTGCAGCTATCATCCACACAGTATGCTGATTGATAGGTACTAGAACGCTTGCCAAAGAGGCTATAACGATTGTCGCGAATTTGTTCGTAAAAGCGATCGCCTACCCATTTCATCCCAGGTAAGGCTCTGTAAGCATCTACAAATATACTTCCTAACGGCAATAACTTGCCAATTTCTTCAGCCGCAGCACTACCTTGCCAACGTCGTTGTGGGACATCACCATCAATTAAAATCATCCCTTGTTCGCAATCTTCATTAGTAATTCCCCATTGCGAAAGTGTTTGCTCATCTTGCATGGAAGTGTAGCGAAACAGCTTGCCTTGGTCTAAAGTTTCTAGCAGTTGCACCAGAGTAACGCAGAGATGACAATTGCCGTCGTAAATCACGTAGTAATTCATATTGATCTATTTGATGATGAATGCGATCGCCAGCCTAATGGTAAATTGAAAAAATCATAAACAACACTCAATTTTATGACGATCAGATACTGGTTGAGTAAATGCTTGCAGTTAGTATTTTCTAGTTTTCTAGGAGGATTAGAAGTAAACATTTTAACTCTGGAAGTTCTTGCTCAGAGTCATATCGTACAAGACAACACATTAGGTAGCGAATCTTCTCAAGTTATCACAAATTTTAATAGTTTACCGATTGAAGTAATTACAGGTGGTGCTACTCGCGGCATTAATCTCTTTCATAGTTTTGCAGAATTTAATGTTGATGCTGAAAGAGCAGCATATTTCTCAATTTCTAATGCAAATATTCAAAATGTTTTAGCACGAGTCACAGGTAATAACCCTTCCGAGATTTTGGGGACACTCGGTACATTTGGTCAATCACAACCCAATTTATATTTAATTAATCCTAATGGCATTATTTTTGGCGAAAATGCCAGTTTGGATGTGGGAGGATCGTTTGTTGCCACGACGGCTAACGCTATCAAACTTGGAGAAGCAGGATTTTTTAGTGCAACCCAACCAGCATCTAACAATTTACTTGCAGTTAATCCATCGGCACTTTTATATAATGCGATCGCTAATCAAGCAAAGATAATTAACCGTTCGACTGTTGGTTTAAATGTTCCACCAGGTAAAAGTCTTTTGTTAGTTGGTAACAATGTACATTTGGATGGTGGGGTTTTACTAGCTCCTGGTGGACGAATTGAGTTAGGCGGGGTGGTAGAACCGGGAACAGTAGAATTGACTAGCAACGGCAATATTTTTAACTTAAAATTTCCTGAGAATTTAGCCAGGTCTGACGTATCACTTACCAATGGCAGCATTTTAAATACTACTGCTAATAATGAAGGTAGTATTGCCATCAACGCCAGGAATATAGATATTTTAGAAGGAAGTCAGTTATTAGCTGGGATTGGTAGCGAATTAGGTAACACTAAAAGTCAAGCAGGAAATATTACACTTAATGCAACCTCAGCAATCAACATTGAGCGTTCAAGAATTATCAACCGCGTGAATAGTGATGCTATAGGTAACGGTGGCAATATCAACATTACAACTGGAGAACTCTTTGTTACTGATGGCGCTAGACTGACTACCGACACGTTTGGACGTGGGGATGCAGGGAACATAGTTATTGATGCTAAACAAAGTGTCTTATTTGATGGCTTTGATAGCGCAGCTTTCAGCTATGTAGAAGAAACCGGTCAAGGCAAAGGTGGAAGTATCAAAATTATTACTGATGAACTTTCTATGACTAATGGCGCTGAATTAGCCGTCATTACTTTTGGAGTTGGGGATGCAGGTAATGTGACTATCGATGCTAAACAGCGCGTCTTATTTGATGGCTTCAATAGTGGAGTTGTAAACTATGTAGAAGAGACTGGTAAAGGAAAAGGCGGGAACATCCAAATCACTACTGATGAATTTTCTGTTACCAACGGCGCTCTATTAGCTGCTGCTACTTTTGGAGTTGGTGATACAGGTGATGTGACTATCGATGCCAAACAAAGAGTTTTGTTTGATGGCATCGATAGTGGAGCTTTTAATACTGTAGAACGCACTGGCAAAGGAAAAAGCGGATATCTCCGCATTAACACTACAGAATTATTTTTGGTTAACTATGCCCAACTAAGTGTTGGTACACGTGGACAAGGGGATGGAGGTAACTTAATTATCGATGCCAAACAGCGCATCTTATTTGATGGTAATAGTACAGCTTTCAGCAGCGTAGAACAAAATGGTCAAGGAAAAGGTGGGGATATCCACATTATCACAGAAGAATTTTTAGTTACTAATGGCGGACAGCTGATTACTAGTACCCGTGGAGATGGGGATGCAGGTAATTTGATTATCGATGCTAAACAACGAGTCTTGTTCGACGGTGTCAATAGCGGTGTGAATGCAGCAAATTTTAACACCTTGGAAATAAATAATACAAGAAAGGGTGGAGACATCCAGATTACAACTGGTGAGCTTTCTGTTACCAATAGCGCTCAACTACTTACCAGCACCTTTGGAGTTGGGGATGCAGGTAATTTGATTATCAATGCTAAACAACGAGTTTTGTTCGATGGCTTAGATAGTACAGCTTTGAGCAGTGTGGAAGGAAATGGTAAAGGCAAGGGTGGAGATATACAAATTACTACTGGTGAGCTTTCTATGACCAACGGCGCTCAACTACTTGCCAGCACTTTTGGAGTTGGGGATGCAGGCGATATTGAAATTAACGCCGCTAATTCTATCAATCTTTCTGGTAATAATTCAATCAGCGGACGTTCTAGTGCATTATTTACATTTACGGATATTAATTCCACAGGCAAGGGTGGTAATGTCAGTGTTAATACTAAGTTGTTCAAATTATCAGACACTGCTGTATTAGATGCAGGAACGAATAATAATCAAAATGGTGGCAATATTACAGTTAATGCTAGTTTTTTTGAGCTTTTCAATGGCGGTCAACTGATTACTAATACTTCTGGTAGCGGACGTGCAGGTAAAATAACAGTCAATGCTACCGAAAAAGTGATTATTAATGGCAGTGATACAACCTTCAATGACCGGGTTGCACAATTTGGTACAGCAGTTGCTAACGTTGATGCTGCTAGTGGCTTGTTTGTCAGGTCTGATGGTTTAGGTAGTGCAGGCGATATCGAAGTTAACTCACCCAAAGTCACCTTAGATAATCAAGGACGATTTATAGCTGAATCTGTATTTGGTAATGGTGGAAATATCAATCTACAAGTAAGTGACTTACTTCTACTACGTCACAATGCTTTAATTTCCACTAATGCTGGTACTGAACAACAAGGTGGCGATGGTGGGAATATTAATATTAACGCTGGATTTATCGTCGCCATACCGGAAGAAAACAGCGATATTACTGCTAATGCTTTTACTGGCAAAGGCGGTAATATTCAAATTAATACACAAGGTATTTTTGGTATTGAGTTGCGCTCACAACCAACCCCCAAAAGTGATATCACTTCTAGTTCAGAGTTAGGCGTTCAGGGTGTAACAATTATCAACTTACCTGATAATAATTCCATTCAAAATAGCCTGACGGAACTACCCGATAACCTCATAAATACCAACGCACTAATTGCTAATAGTTGTATCGTCCGTAGTCCTAAGCAAGAAAGTACTTTTATAATTACAGGTACTGGCGGTTTACCCAGTCGTCCCGGTGAGGCTGTGGCTTCTAGTTATCCTACGGGTGATGTGCAAAATGTCAGTAACGATAGTGTAGCAAATGCTTGGAAAAAGGGCGATCCGATTGTAGAACCGCAAGGGGTGTATCGACTGGATAACGGGCAGTTGATGATGAGTCGAGAATGCCGTTGATGCAAGTTATTTACACTTTACTTCGACCCTATTGTGGTTTCAGAACGCTTGGAAAGCAGTTTCGTTGCAGAAGATTGTGGTTTGGGCCGCAATTATTGTGATTTTAAGACTACCTCTAGTTGCAGATTAATGTGGTTTCAAAATTACCTTGATTGCAGTTTTGGACTTTTATGTTTGCAGTTTGCCACCACTTATCAACAAGTCGATTGGCAACGCGGTAAACCCAGCTTAACAAGATTCCGGGTCATCGGCAGGGAAGGAAATTATACTCGTGTAGAGTTTGTGCCACTCACCGGACGCACCCATCAAATTAGGTTCACGCTGCTGATCCCCAAGGATTGGATGTAACTATTTTAGGCGATCCGATCGCCTCTATGGGTGCGATGCTGTTGCCAGTTGGTTCCACTGCATTGCACTTGCAATGACATCGAACAAGTTATTTGCTGGACATAGTATTATTAGCTTGATTTTAACTATATATTAATATAACAGCTGCTAAATATTCATCAAGTAACTATGAATTTATGTAATTTAATGATATTTATATCTAAAGAAAGATGTAATCTTCTTATGTGTAAATAAAGAATTAAACTCGATTAGATTCGGATAGAGTTCAGAATCAGGTTTTACTAATTCCCTTGTAGTAAACATCTAACCTAATCATTTTTAAATCCGTATTATACATTGATGGCAAAAATAGTACATTTCGAAAAACTGTACAGAGTGGTGCAAATGGTGTAGCGCTGCCACCCGCTACGAATGAAATAAACACTTTTTCTTCCCCTACATCCTTGCACCATTACATCCCTACACCATGTTTCTTGAAAGACTCTTAACTCAAATATATGCTCTGTAATTCAGCATGTTTTTATGCCTTACAAACTTGGATTAACTTAAATGAGTGATGGCTATAAGTGAACAAGGGAGTAAGCTGTTCCATATCTAGTTTGCATATCCAATTGCTCGCCCTAAATTATGCAATTTGAATGTGAAATAGCTTCACAGACGCAGACACTACCAAAGTAATTTTGTTGTCAATACGAATACTAAAAATTACTCATCAACTACAAGCTTCTATGGCAGGCGAGACAACTTTTAAAACTTTATGCTCATAGACACTAAGGTAAATAGTGCATCTTACAATACACCTTTTGTAGGCGAGACAGCCTTTGAAACTTTATGCTCATAGATTCCCAGTTGTGCAACTACTTAAATCCATTGCTAGAACCTGGAGAAAATCCAATGCTGCCAAGACAAACTAATTGGGTAGCACCAAAACTAAATGTGCTTGATGCTCATCTCAATCATTTTCATAGTCAATGTACTACTACACTTCCAATCGATCAGATTAGATTACCTCTTAAACAACCACGTCGCTACTTAGACCCACATAAGCTGGCTCAACTAGTAAAATCAATCAGCGAGTATGGGCTTTTGGAACCAGTGCTGGTTCGTCCACTTCCAAATGGAGAGTACGAACTGGTTGCTGGTGAGCGACGATTACGGGCAGCGCGTGAGGCGGGGTTAGTAGAAATCCCTATTGTTTCTCATAATTTAGATAAAAAACAAGCTCTCCAAGTAGCACTGATAGAGAATCTACAAAGGGAAGACCTGAATCCGGTTGAAGAAACAGAGGCAGTGTTAGATTTGCTAGCTTTATCTCTGGAAATAGATACTAGTGAAGTCGTGTCTATCTTGCACCAGTCTTTCAATACGAAACAAAGAGGTCAAGAATTGAATCAGAATGTTCTGATTCAAATTGAGAAGATTGAATCGGTATTATCAGAACTAGGGCGTTTTAATGCTGGAACTTTCCGCTCTAGCCGACTTCCTTTACTGAATCTACCTGATGACACTCTGTCTGCAATACGGCGTGGTGAGATTGAGTACACTAAAGCTCAAGTGATTGCCAGACTCAAATCAGAGCAACAGCGGTCTGAACTGCTGAAAATAGCAATTGTTGAAAACTTAACTCTCAGCGAAATCAAAGCTAAAGTTAAGGAACTCAAATCTGAAATAGAAGTCAAGCCAGAAAGGATTTTGATTGAGCGGTTTGTGAGAATTAGTAAACATTTACGCCAAAAGAAACTTTGGAGTGATATTCACAAAACAGAGCGAATATCTCAGCTTTTAGATGAGCTAGAAAAACTCACAGAACAAGAGAGCCAAGAGCAAACAGTGTTTTAAAAAGTAAAAAGAAAATCCCCCTAATTTAAATTAGAGAGCCAGTGCTTTCCTGAGCCACCGCTATGCGAGGGTTCCTCCGTTGAGGGTATGGTGTGTCGCCTTGCGTCGGAAAGCAACTGGCGTGGATTTGAAGCGGATGTCAGAAATAAGTAAAAAGTAGAAATAACATGAATTTGTAAGCTCTTTAGCAATTTTAAATTGTAGCTTTATCAGTAGCGATCGCTTAAAAAAATCGCATATAAAGCTTAAAAGCCTGCAATTTAAATCTCACATTTAGTGTTAATTGTCAATAGATAATTGGTCATACTTTAACTAACAAAAAATCTAATTTTATACAGCCATAAGAAATTTTTAATCCAACCTTTATATTCAGTTATTGTCAAAAGAGTGTTGTTCATTGTAGACTCCAGAATGTGTAAGTTTAGTAATCAACAAATCAAAAATAAAAAGCTTTCTGTAAGTTAATAAACTTTAATGACATTAACTTTATGAATTGTTTTTTGATTTTCTAGCTACAACAGGCTTAGTCACAAAAAAAGTAACGTTTTATTTAATAATATATTCCGCTTGGAGGCTGAGCATCTGTTTGTAATATCTTTTTTAACCGATTATTTGACGAAATGCGTAAACCCATACTAACGATTTTCTACCAGTTCAATCCTTGGCATACTACTATTGGCGGCATTCAAACGCTGATAGGTCTTTTTATCAAGTATGCTCCAAAAGAATTCGTAGTGCGACTTGTAGGAACAGGAAACGATAGATATCAGCAGGTTCTCAAGTGGCAAGAAACAGAATTTGCTGGTAGAGAACTTAGTTTTCTGCCATTATTTACCTTAGAAAATGATAATATCCGGCATCTGGTACCAACTACGGTTAGATATACAACCGCTCTTCTAGGGCGTTGCTTTGCCTCAGATTTCATGCATTTTTATAGGTTAGAACCAACCTTAGCAACTTTCAATTGGCAGGGTGAAAAAACACTCTTTATTCAGAACGATATCCAGAGGCAAATGGCAGCCAAAGATGATAACAATGCAATTCTTTGGCGAAGATTTCCAGCAGGGTATTTTGCTCTCGAAAGTTTATTAGTTAAACAGTTTCATCAAATCTTATCCTGCAATACCAATTCATTAGAACTTTATCAACAGCGTTATCCTAGCGTGCGAGAGCGTATTGCTTATTTAAAAAACACCTTTGATGAAGAGATTTTTTATCCATTGCCTCGACAAGAACGAGATGCTCTAAGACAGCAACTAGCTACAAAAATTGGTTTGGCAGCAGATACACGTTTTGTTCTGTTCGCTGGTCGTCTGCATCCCCAGAAAGATCCTCTATTACTCATACGTTCATTTGCAGCTTTGAATAAGCCAAATATTCACCTACTGATAGCAGGTGATGGCGAGTTAGCAAATCAAATAAATTCTGAGATTGAGCAACTTGGGTTGTCCAAGCGAGTAACAATGCTGGGAGTACTCAAGCAAGAAGAGCTTGCACATTTGCATCGTATTTGCAGCGTTCTAGTGCTAACAAGTGCTTTTGAAGGTTTACCTTTTGTTGTGTTGGAGGCACTGGCTTGTGGAACACCGATAGTAACAACTGACTCTGGTGATACAGCACAATTGCTCTTTGCCGATAGTGGGGTTATTTGCAAACAACGTACTCCTGAGTGCATAGCAGATGGCTTACGTCAGGTATTATTACATCCAGAAAATTATCCTAGTGAGTCTTGTGTGCGAACTGTAAGTCCTTACGCCGCACGTACTGTAATTAGCAGTGTCTATGGCGAAATGCTAAATCGCTGGGAATCACGGACTCTCTCGGCAATGAAACTAAAAAAGGGTGTTGCATAACACAAAGATGATTCTCGTGGGATGAGTAGGATACCACTCTCGAAAATCAAGGAATAGGCGAGATTGTCTGGGGTTCTGAGCGCTCAGCAAACTGCTCTTATTCCATAAAACAAACTAACACCAATTTTCTGAAATTCGTCAACAGATTCAAACCTAAAAGCCCTGATGAAATCTGACTTTCTTAATTACGAATCACGAATTGGTATAACTCATCCCAAATTTATGCAACACCAAAAAGAGATTGATTGAGGTTGCTATCTATTTGGTAGGTAAAAGATTCATGAAGATTGCTGTTATTGGTGTCAAAGGCTTACCACCTAAACAGGGAGGCATTGAGCATTACTGTGCAGAAGTGTATCCCCAAATGGTAGCGCAAGGGCACAGTGTTGATTTATTTGCTCGGTCTTCTTACACAAATTGTCGCTGGTTGGAAAACTATGACTTTCAGGGTGTCCGAGTTATCACCTTGCCTAGTGTTTCTTTTAGAGGGGTAGATGCTATGATTACCTCTGCCTTTGGTGCGATCGCTGCTTCAATAAACCAGTACGATATCATTCATTTTCATGCCTTGGGGCCATCTCTGTTTACCTATTTATCCAAACTGACTACCTCTGCAAAGATTGTAGTTACCTGTCAAGGATTAGACTGGCAACGCGCCAAGTGGGGTAATCTTTCTAGTCGTCTGATTCGCATGGGAGAGCAAGCAGCCGTGCGCTTTGCCGACGAAATCGTAGTAGTCTCCAAAGAACTACAATCTTACTTTTTGCACACCTACGATAGACGAACAGTCTATATCCCGAATGCTGCTGCTACTTATGTTGAGTCAGACCCTAGTTTTAGCTATGGTAAAGCTCTGAATTTAACCCAAGGACGCTATATTCTATTTTTAGGCAGACTTGTACCAGAAAAGCGCCCTGAATTACTACTTGAAGCTTTCTGTAAGTTAAAACCCGCAGGATGGAAACTGGTTCTAGTTGGCGGAGTTAGTGATACGAGGTCATACGTATCACAACTATTAGACACTATTAGCAAAAATCCAGAAATAGTGTTTGCAGGTGAACTTCGAGGAGCGCGTTTAGCAGAGATTGTCAGAGGTGCAGGGTTGTTTGTCTTACCATCTGACGTAGAAGGATTACCCCTGGCAATGCTGGAGGCCATGCAAGAAGGTGTCCCAGTTATGGCAAGTGATATACCACCACACCAACAACTACTGGATGAGGGACGTGGTGTACTATTTTCGGCTGGCAATCTAGATTCTTGTATTAATTATTTGAACTGGGCAGTGAATCACCCACAGAAACTAGCAGCGATGGCGAAAGAGGCCCAAGAGTATATACAGATAAACCATAGCTGGGAAAAAATTACTGCCGACAATTTGCAGCTATATGCAACACTCTTAAACTCGTTTACATCTATCGAGGCATCTACACCTATGAGCAGTGGTATTACTAGAATTTCTTCCCTCAAAAAGTTCTAGTCCTGTTGTTGTCAATTCAGCTCTAGCTTCTGCTCATCCGACAACATCAGATCAATAGGTTTGTATTCTGGGATAAACCACTCAAGAAGTTACGAAGCAAGTTAAATGTTTAAGTTTAGAGCTGCTAATCCTTCTGTTAATTCAACCCCTGTGTCAAAACGCTGGAAGCATTTTTTACTTCTTTGGCTAGTAATGAATGCCACAATCTGGAGTGCTACTGTGCTTTATTTGCTATTAAGACCTACCAGTTATACAAGCAAGTGGTTGCTTAATCTGCCAGCAGCTGGATCTAGCACAAATGTCAATGTGCCTGATATTGGGCAAGCTTCTTCTTGGAATGATTCTCCTTACAAAAATTTTGCAGACCCTAGGGAAAACTACAAACTCTTAGCTGAGAGTGATGATATTTTAGAAACCGCAGCTAATCAACTCAAGATACCTGTTAACCGTTTCGGCAAGCCACAAATCAAAATTATCGACAACACCACCCTGATGAGGTTTGAAATTAAAGGAGATCACCCAATACAGTCTCAGCAAAAGGCTTTAGCCTTGATGAATGCTTTTCAAGCAACATTACACAAACTCAGACTCCAAGAAATTGATCAACAAGACAGTAACTTACAAATTGCCCTCAAATCCGATAAGCAAAAATTACAAATCGCTAAACAAGCTCTCTATGATTACAAAGCCAATTCCGGTTTGACTTCTACTGAACAACTACGAGATCTATCAATTAATGTTGAAGGATTGCGCCGACAGCGAGCTGAAACTACCGCTCAACTCAAGCAAATAAATGCAAGATTTAAACAACTCTCAGCTAGTTTAAGCTTATCTGGTCAACAAGCAGCCGATGCTTTAGCACTGCAATCAGATCGCGTGTTTCAGGAATACTTAGCTAATTACAGCCAAGCTAGTGCTACTTTGGCAAGTTTGAGCGCTAAATATTTACCATCTCATCCCACACTGATTAACAAACAGCAAGAGAAAAATGCTGCAAGCGCAGCACTTCTCCAGCAAGGTAAATTGCTTATGGGGCGAACGGTATCAATTGCCAGCTTGGAAAAATTGATTGTTCGTGGCGGTGGTTCATCTAACTCATCCTCACAACGAGCAAATCTATTCCAAGAATTAATTTCACTTCAAGAACAACAACAAGGAATTGAAGCCCAAGTTCAAGAGTTAAATCAACAGATTACTCAACTAGAATTGAGGTTGAATTTTCTATCTCAGCAAGAGTCAAAGCTAGACAGTCTCAATCGTGAGGTCAAAGTTGCAGAAGCAATTTTGACCTCGAATGTAACTAAACTGAATCTGAAAAAGTCAGATATTTCTACCTCTTATCCAGAAATTTCAACCGTCACAAACCCTAGCTTACCAAAAGAACCGAGTAATCCTAAACCTCTATTTGTACTTTTAGGTAGCGTTGTTTGCTCCATATTATTGACAACAGGAACAAGAACGTTATGGGAGTACGAACGTAAAAAACTTGAGCGAATTCAAGATACCAACAATAAAATACCTCCGATCAAATCTATCAGCGAGCTTACTTCTATATCAAATGTTGGACATAACAGTTCTCGCCCAGATGAGGTACATCCTCCAAGTTAAACAGATTTATCCATCAAAGCCATACATCATTAGCACTTGAAGCGCCATAACACTCTGCATTTAGGATGCAGCACTCAAAATGAGCAGCATCGCAATTAAACCACAAAATATTCCAGAAACTTTAATTTGGTATTACATTATCCTTACTTACCCAATTTATCTTTTAGGCGCACAGTTTGTGTTCGCACCAATTCTTGCAACTGTTTTAGTAGTTTATTTATTGAAAAAATGGTGGAATCAAACAGAGTCCACTCCGAGCAATGAAAAAATTATTATTTCTTTATCAGCTTGGGTTTGGTTGATTGCAATTCTAGTCATAGAAATTGCATTAGTTGTTGTGACTGTAAACTCAAATTTAAGAATTTTTGAAATTATTGCTGCGTCAGTTCTCTGGTACAAAACATGGGGGCTATTGGCTTTATTTCCTTTAATTAGCCACCTCAAAATTCGACCGAAATTAATTTATCGAGCTATTTGTTATCTTTGCTTACAAAGCGTAATCATAACACTGATTGGTACTCTTTACCTGAGCTTGCATTTTCCTAATATAATTTATACTTCTCCACTACAAATTTTTGGCTCTGGTCCTAAACCTTATGAAGTAGCCATTTTTAATAACATCATACACGAAAGATTAACTTTGTTTGGTGTTTGGCCTACTATTTTCGCCTCATTATGTAATATTTATTTCTATTGTGCTATGCAAGAATCTGACAAAAAATGGCGATATATTGGTATCTTTAGTAGTATATTAATGATTATCTTATCGCGTTCTAGAACAGCGACATTATGCCTGCCGTTGGTTCTATTTACAGTCTGGTTTTTAACGAATGTTATCCGTCCTTGGGTACAGTTAACTACAGGATTTGTGAGTTTTTTAATCGGGATATTTGCACCAACATTAATTAATTGGTTCCAAGCTTTTAAAGATAGCTTTGATCGAGCTCGTTCTGGTTCTTCAGAGATTCGGGCTACCATATATCGTTTGTCCTTAAATAGTTGGTGGAACGAAGCTCCCATATTGGGACATGGTGTCAGACAAAAATATGGGCCATTCATTGCAGCAAAAATACCACTTGGCTCTCACCATACCTGGATTGGTATTTTGTTTACTCATGGATTAGTTGGCTGCTTTGCTTTAGCAGTTGCTTTCTTATGGAGTTTTATTGATTTGTTAATCAAAGCTCAAACCTCTGAAACTGCAAAAGTTGGATTAAGCATATTATTAATTATATTTATATCTTCTTTTGCTGATAATGTAGAGTTTTTTGCTTATCTTTATTACCCTGGGTTAATCATCTTAGGTTCTGCTTTTCAAGAAGGTTCACCCGAATATAAAACGCAATTAGTTAGTAGTGCTAATTCGTAAAATTTTTGTGTTTAACAGCAACATCCACAAGAGCTAAATATGATGGCTAAAGTATCTGTAATTATTCCGGCTTACAATGCAATGAAATATCTTCCAGAAACTCTAACAAGTGTGACTACTCAGACATTTAGTGATTTTGAAATCATCATTGTTAATGATGGTAGCTCTGATGGGATTGAAGATTATATTTCTCAAACAACAGATGCAAGAGTAAAAATTATTTCTCAAGAAAATAAAGGATTAGCAGCAGCAAGAAATGCTGGAATTACCAACGCTCAAGGTGAATACATAGCATTCCTCGATGCTGATGATATTTGGGAACCAACAAAACTAGAACAACAAGTGAGTGCTTTAGAAAAGCACCCAGAAATTGGCCTTGTATACACTTGGGTTGCCTATATCGATGAAAAAGGCGCATCTACGGGCAGAGTGTTCAAACATCACGCAGAAGGCGATGTTTGGCAACAGCTGGTAGAACATAATATTGTTGAGTGTGGTAGCGTGCCTATGGTACGTCGTTCTTGCTTTGATACTGTTGGTATATTTGATTGGAATTTAAGCCGTTATAACGTTCATGAAGATTGGGATATGTGGTTGCGTATTGCTGCTCGCTACCCTTTTAAAGTGGTAAAAGAAACACTCGTTTACTATCGCCAAGTTTCATCAAGTGCTTCTAAAAAATGGCAAGCAGTAGAGGAAAGTGCTTTGATTGTCATTGAAAAAGCTTTCAAATCTGCTCCACCAGAGCTGCTTTATTTAAAACAACGCAGCTATAGTTTTGCCAATATTCATTTTGCCTGGAAAGCTCTGCAAAGTCGAGATAAAGACTATAAAAAAGCAATACATTTTCGTAGTCAAGCCTTGATTAATTATCCTTGGGTGTGCTTATCCCAGGAATTTCTGCGTTTGACCTTAGCCATTACTCTGATGCAATGGTTGGGAGCTGAGTCTTATCAAAGATTATTAATGATATTTCATGCACTACGCCGACGTTTAGTCGCTATTGAATGATGAAATCCGATGGAGAGTTATAGAGTGATGAATTAAATAGAAAAATGTCAATCTCTAGTATGAAAATTCAAATGATTGTTGAGAGATTCCAGAAATTATTATCAGGTCAATTTATTCGCAATGTCAGTTGGTTAGGAGCAGCAGAACTAATCAGCCGCATTTTCCGCTTGGGAACGACAGTTATTCTAGCTCATTTGTTTAGTCGTCAAGATTATGGGTTACTAGCAGTTATTTATACTACTATTGACTTTGCTAATATTTTCACGCTCAGAAGTGGTATTGGAGCTAAGATTATTCAGGCTGATGAGCGAGATGTCGAAACTATATGTAATACATCTTACTGGTTGAATTGGATTCTGTGTATATCTGTTTTTATTGTCCAGTGTATAGCAGCTTTTCCGATTGCATATTTTTATAAAAATACACAGCTAATCTACCCTCTCTGTACTGTTGCTTTAGTATATTTGATTTTACCAAACTTTCTAGTTCAATCTGCTTTAATTGAACGAGAGAATCGGCTGAAAATAACGGCATTATGTAATGGGGTACAGTCAATACTCAGCAGTATAATTACCCTATTTCTAGCAGCTAGGGGTATGGGAATATGGGCTATTGTCTGGGCTATGGTTCTGACGACACCTGTATGGATTGTAATTGGTCGGATAAATCATTCTTGGCGTACTCCTAAATTCTTCACACTTGAACGTTGGCGAGAAATCACTAATTTTGGTGGTACCTTGCTTGGCGTTGAATTATTAGGAATACTGCGTTGGAATATAGACTATTTAATCATTGGACGATTTCTAGGACTTGAAATCCTGGGACTTTACTATTTTGCTTTCAATGCTGGTTTAGGAATTAGTCTGAGTGTTTTAGCAACATTTGTTTCGGCCTTATTGCCTTATCTATGTGAAGTACGGGGTGATATAAATTTACTAAAAGAGCGATTTTTTAGTAGTCTCAAAAAAACTTCTGCAATTCTTATTCCAGTCATTATCTTGCAAGCAATTTTAGTACCGTTCTATGTGCCAATTGTGTTTGGACAAAAGTGGATACCAGCAATTCCACTGGTAGTATTGCTTTGTCTGTCTGCTCTCTCTTTTTCGTTAAGCCGTCCTACATATATTTTACTAAATACAGTAGATAAAGTTGGGATTAATCTGGGCTTGCAATTGATTTACACTTTAATATTCACAATTTCTTTGTTAATTGCTGTGCAGTGGGGAATATTTTGGGTAGCTGTGTCCGTGCTGATTTCTAATATAGTGCCATCAGTTTTAGGTAGTATTTGGGCTATCAGACATGTGTTTAATAAAAATTTATTTGTTCCAGTCACCGATACCAAATTATGAAAGCTCATGCAATTGTAATTGAGTTGATTTACACACAAACATCCAAATTTTAAGAAGGTAAGTTAATGAGGATTATTGTTGCAGGTTGGTTTAGTTTTGAGGGGTGCAATGTTACCGCAGGGGATTTAATGGCTCGAGATGTTGCCTGTAGATGGCTTCAAGATGTTGGTCATGACTATGACATTGCTCTTGCTTTTCCGTTTGTGGGTGGTGTGAATTGGCGTTCAGTTGATCCTAATACTTATTCACATGTTGTATTCGTATGCGGGCCTTTTCCGTACATGAAGCTATCTTATGAGTTTGTGCAGCACTTTAGAGGCTGTCGTCTAATTGGTCTTGATTTATCAATGTTCGAGCCACTCGATGTTTGGAATCCCTTTGATGTAATTTTAGAAAGAGATAGCCCTGCTTGTTCGCGTCCAGATATTTCCTTACTTTCAGGTCAAGCAAAAGTACCTGTTGTCGGGATCATTTTGGTTGAGCCACAACATGAATATAAAAACAAAGACAAATATCGAGTTGCAAACGCAGCTGTTGAGAGACTCATTGCCTCACGAGAAATGGTAGCAGTGCCTATCGATACTCGTCTAGATCCAAATGCCACAAATCTCCGCACTGCTGCTGAAGTTGAAACCTTGATTTCCCGTATGGATCTTGTGGTTACTACACGCCTACACGGGACTGTGTTAGCTATCAAAAATGGAGTTCCCCCCATCGTTATCGATGGAATTTCTGGGGGAGCTAAGGTAATGCGTCAGGCCAAAACTATTGGTTGGGATGTGACATTTTCTGTGGATAGCTTGACGGACGATGTGTTAGAGAAAGCCTTTGAATACTGCCAAACAGAAGCAGCACGAGCCAAAGCTAGAGAATGCCGCGATCGCGCTATAAAAGTGGTCGAACAAGTAGGTGATGAATTTATCAAATCCCTTGCGACTACAACAAGTGCAAGAGTATGGCGTGAAGAATTGATTGACAAATCATTGTTAGAATCCCCACTCTTGACAATCCGAAATCTAGCTGTTGATCAAGCTAGAACTCTAAAAAATAAGGCAATACATGCCATAGGAAAATCTCTGTTGAAGTAAGTCGGTATCATCAAAGCACAAAGCATCAAAGAAAGTTTTTTGATTGAGGATTGGAGGTTTTTCTCGTGAATAAAACACGAATTCAGGCAATAGTAAAACAAACTTTACCAGCACCTATATACCATCACTTAAAGAAGCAATTACTAGGTATAGGGATGGTAAATTTCGGCAGTCTACGACGCTTGACACCGATCAGCCGTCTCTATGGCTTCGACCGAGGACAACCCATTGGTCGCTACTATGGTGAAAACTTTCTGACTCGTCATGCCAAGGATATTCAAGGTCATGTGCTGGAGATTGGAGACGCTGCCTACACACGCCAGTTTGGTAGCGATCGCGTCACTAAAAGTGATGTCTTACATATATCAGAAGGCAGCCCAGAGGCAACTATCATCGGCGATCTTACCAATGCCCCACACATTCCCTCAAACACATTTGACTGTTTTATCCTCTACCAGACATTGCAATATATTTACGATTTACCCGCAGCCATTAAGACAGTTTCCCGGATTCTTAAACCAGGTGGAATCGTGCTGGTGACTGTTCCAGGAATTATCCAGATTGCAGATGTCCAATGGAGCGATTACTGGCTTTGGAATTTCACTAATAACTCGATACGAAGGCTATTTGAGGAATTTTTTCCCAAAGAAAATATTCAGGTTGAGACTTTTGGAAATGTGCTAGCGGCGGTGGCTGCTTTGGAAGGGATAGCCGCCCAAGAACTGCGTCCCGAAGAACTGGATCATCAAGATCCACAATATCAAGTTTCCATCGCACTTAGAGCTGTTAAACCTCAATAGAACGATGACCATGCCTGAGAGTAGCAAATTGCAGCGAGCAGTTCGCAGATTACGAAAACTATTTGTGCCCAAGGGATTGATCTTAATGTACCACCGCGTAGCCGAGGTAGATTTAGACCCTTGGTCGCTATGTGTAACACCACACCACTTTGCCGAACATCTAGAAGTTTTGCAAAAATACTACCAGCCTCTAGGACTCAAGCAATTAGCCCAAGCACATCAGCAGGGAAATATTCCTCACAGGGCAGTGGTCATCACTTTTGACGATGGTTACGCTAATAATCTTTATCATGCTAAACCTCTGCTAGAGCAATACAATATTCCAGCAACAATCTTTATAGCCACTGGTCACTTGGGACGGGAACGGGAATTTTGGTGGGATGAACTAGAACGGCTACTACTACAACCTAGAAATTTACCCCAGCAGCTCGATCTGAGCCTTAACGGTAGTAACCAGCAGTGGCAGTTAGGTGAAGCTGTCTATTACAGTGAAGCCGACTATCAACGTGATCGCAAAATCCAACCTTGGGAAAGCAAACCAGGCTCTCGACTGTTTTTCTATTACTCAGTTTGGCAATGGTTACAATCCTTAAGCGAACCAGAGCAACTCCAGGCCCTAGACCAAATACTCATCTGGGCCAATCAAAAATCAGTAACCCGCTCAAATTACCGTCCCCTTTCCCCTGAAGAAGTATGCGTTCTTGGTCAAGGAGAACTAGTGGAAGTCGGCGCACACACGGTCACACACCCATTTCTATCTGCTCACTCCATAGCCTTTCAGCAAGAAGAAATTCAACGTAGTAAAGCCTATTTGGAAGAGCTTTTAAATCTGCCAGTGACGAGTTTTTCCTATCCATTCGGCAACTATACGTCCCAGACAGTCCGCCTGGTTCAAGAAGCCGGATTTACCTGTAGCTGCTCAACTGTTGCAGATACCGTTTGGCGAGAGAGCGACTGTTTGCAATTTCCTCGCTTTCAAGTACAAAACTGGAGCAAACAAGAGTTTACCAAGCGACTCTTGCAGTGGTTCTATGACTGATTTAGATATTTTGATGCGATCGCTCAAAATTCCCTGCTATATCAGATTGACAACTTACATTACTTGAATGACTTGGGATGTTGATATGCAAAATCTCAATTTGACAGAAACAAGTATCAGTTTCCAACAGACAAAATCAATACCAGCGAACAAAATTGCTGAACGCATTCTGCATGGCGAGGTGGTAATTATACGCAAATGCTTACAAAAAATCGGTTATTTCGAGTGTTTGCAAAAGGCTAGTTTAGAAGGTATCCAGCAAGCCGTTGGTCAAGAAAAAGCTACAAGAATTAAAAATCAAGGTTTTGAAGCAGTTCATAAAATTATCGACCTGAACGAACTATCAGATGTTAGCGATCGCACTTATGAAGTTATTCGTTCTCTAGCTCCAGCTTTCTCCAAAGCATTAGTTAAAGAAGTATTTCAGACACAAAAACCTTTCTACTTTGAAAAAGAACCAAACGTTAGGTTCCATATACCTTACGATATTGTAGTCAAAAGAAAACAAGAGTTTAGCAAATTCTACTGGAACGGTAAAATTACACCGCATGGCCCACATCACGATAGTTGGTATCAATGTCCAACCAACTCTATCAATATCTGGATTGCAATGGGTACAGTTACCATCGGCAATGGACTAAACATTTACCCTCAAGTCCACAACAAACGTCTTCCTTGTACACCAGAAGGTAAAATTCCACATAATCAATACTTTGAGTCAGCGCTGAATTTTCATTTAGAACCTGGGGATGCTTTGATATTTCATGGAGAGCATTTACACAGTTCTGAGATTAATAGTACAGATGCAACTCGCTACGTTATCAGTTTGAGATTGACCCTAGATAAACCTAATTTTCTCGAATCTTCACCTTATAGATATGACTACATCTACTCTGAGTGTAATGATAGTTTCAAGGCAAAATGTACTGAACTGATAGTTAATACATCTCGCCAGATGCTCAAAAAAATTAATACAATTTTACCCAAACAAAACCAAAACTATATTATTTCCCCAAATGCTGTTTGCGGTTTTGATGATACATCAACTGATTTTCCCAAGCCCATACCAGTTGAGTCTACTGAAGATATTAAGCTTGCATTTGACTCTCAAGAGTTGCCAATAGGTAAAATCAGACCCGTGTCGCCAAAGATATGTGTAGCGCGACTGGACAACAATCAAGTAGTAGCTTTCAGCAGATATTGTCCTCATGAAGGAGCAGATTTAGCAGGTGGCTATTTACGCGATCAATGTATTGTTTGCCCCTGGCATAATCTCCCAATTAGCACAGAAAGTGGTGCTAGTCCCTGCCAGTCGTTATCTAAATTAACCATCTTTAATTGCACTGAAGACAACAACCAAGTTGAGGTTCAAAGTTAAAAAATTATACCAATTCTCTAACATTTAGTAACAGATTCAAAGTGTGAAAATCCTGATTCAATCTGACTTTCTTAATTACGAATTGGTATTAGAATTTAGCCTTTGTTAGAGCATAGCTCGATTGGGAAAGAATGTATCAAGTATCTTTTAAGGTAGTTCTATGACTGAACAGATCAATAATCAGCCGTTAATTACTTGTATCACTATCTTTTTGAACGCTGAAAAGTTTATCGAAGAAGCGATAGAAAGCGTATTTGCTCAAACCTATGACAACTGGGAGCTTTTGCTAGTAGACGACGGTTCTACCGACTCTAGCACAGCGATCGCCTTGCAATATGCCAAAAAGTACCCAGAAAAAGTACGCTATATAGAACACGACCACCATCAAAATCGCGGTATGAGTGCAACACGCAATCTCGGAATCCACAACGCCAAAGGTGAATATCTTGCTTTTCTAGATGCCGATGATGTCTGGTTGCCACAGAAACTAGAAAAGCAACTAGCAACAATGAAATCTCATCCTCAAGCAACGGTAGTGTCTAGCTCGACTCAATATTGGTACAGTTGGACAGGAAATCCTGAAGATCGCCAACGTGACCATATTCGAGAACTTTGGATTCCACCCAATCGGCTGTTTCAGCCTCCACAGCTGCTAGCACTCTTATTGCAAAAGAAAATCCATACACCTGCGACTTGTAGTGTTTTGATCCGACGCGAGTTTTTAGAAACGATTGGCGGATTTGAAGAGCGTTTTCGGGGGATGTATGAAGATCAAGCCTTTTTCGCCAAAGTGTTTCTGAAAGCATCTATTTTTGTAGAACCTGATTATTGGGATAGATATCGACAGCATACAGATTCTAGTTGTGCGATCGCCCAAAAAACAGGACAATACCATCCTTTTAAGACAAATCCCGCACACCTAGCGTTCTTAAACTGGATAGCTGACTACTTGTCTCAAGAAGATGTTAAAGATAGCGAAGTTTGGCAGGCTCTACAGAAAGGATTACGACCGTATCAGCATCCGAGATTGTACTTCTTCTTATACTTCTTTGAACGAATCAAACCTAAACTGCATCGTATAAGGCAAAAAATTTGGCCTCTTCCCGTCCGTTACTAGCTACGGTCTTAACAATAGACCTCTTGCAAAAGTCCTTCTTTGCATTCTCTTCTCTGCGTCTCTGCCTTGAAAAGTTTCCTACGGAGGGAAACTCTCCTTCTCCTGACGGAGACGCTACGCGAACAGAACTTTTCGCTGCGCCTCTGCGTGTTAGCGTTCGCGAAGCGTCTCGTAGAGAAGCGGGGCGTAGCCCAACAAAAAAAATATTTATGCAAGAGGTCTAATCTCTACTTCTACTGATAAAAAACAGAGGAATGCAGAGATGAACGTCAGATCATTTTCAAACCTGATAAAAATATTTGTTTTTAAACACATCTCAAACTTATGCATTTTATTGTCACCGGCGGAGCTGGCTTTATCGGCTCTCATCTGACAGAACAGCTTTTGTCAGATGGTCATTATGTCACTGTAGTAGATAACCTATCGACAGGTAGCTTGCAAAACCTGCCTGAACATCCTCATCTCAAACTACTAATAAAAGATATATCCAGATGTCAACCCAATGATTTTTCTGGGCATATTGATGGACTTGCCCATTTGGCGGCTACTCCATCAGTTACCCAATCTTGGCTGCAACCACTAAAGGCTCATCATAATAATCTTTCAGCAACGATTACTTCAATTCAACTTTGTCAGGCCTTAAACATTCCCAGATTAGTTTTTGCCAGTTCGGCAGCTGTATATGGCAATCCTACGCAACTACCAATTTCAGAAAATCAACAAACTTGCCCCATTTCTCCCTATGGCTTACAAAAACTGGTGAGCGAAGAATATGCTAGATTGTTTGCCAAACAATTAGGTTTTTCATTTATAGGATTACGCCTATTTAATGTATTTGGGCCTAGACAACAACCTGATTCCCAATACTCTGGTGTAATTTCTATCTTCGTGAATGCCATACAGCAAGGTTTACCCCTGAATATTTATGGAGATGGCACTCAAACACGAGACTTTATATATGTTAAAGATGTGGCAGATGGATTTAACAAAGCTTTAATTACTCCTCTGAAATCTGGCTCTTCTTTAATTTGTAACTTAGGTAATGGCATAAATACCTCTGTGGTTGAGTTGGTTAATATTCTCAAAAATTGTTTTCATCAGCAGCAATTAGCAACTAATTTTATGCCATCTCGTTTAGGAGACATTCAGCATTCACAAGCTGATATTTCAAATGCATCTTCAATGTTAAACTTTAAACCTCAGTGGTCGCTAAAATCAGGTCTAGAGACTCTTATTGAAGTACCTCAGACTGCTGTAGTTCGCTCATTTTCAACAAGGGAAGATATTGTTCCATCACTATAAGCACAAGGCGAACGCACAGGATTTCTAAAATTACTGCTGAATAAGGATCTCGACGAAAAAATAGACTAAATTATAAAACGCCGAAACCTTTGTTATTAAAGAATTATTCTACTTGAGATGTGTTCGCCTTGGGTACTTGATATAGCCACAACCTATACAAAGATTATAAAAGGGAATTTTTTATCTTATCTACGAAATATGAGTTTTAAAACTCAAAACTATAAGTAATTTCATTAATATGTAACAACTTACTCAACTATTGGCTTTTCTCTGACTGATATAAACTAACTAATTGAAACTGTTACCATGTCTAATTTACCTACTTCTCAACACATTCAGCTACCAATTTCAGATGTTGAATATGACTCTGATTTTGTGATAGAAATTCATCCTTCTGTGACAAGTAAAGTGAAGCGCATAATTGACATCATGGGTGCCATTGTCGGACTGGGAATTACAGCAATCGTAGTAATTCCTATTACCATAGCTACTTTTTTGGATAACCCCGGCCCGATATTCTACAGTCAAATTCGCTGTGGTCTTAAAGGCCATCCATTCCGTATTTGGAAATTTCGCTCTATGGTAGTCGGAGCCGAGAAATTACAACATCTAGTTAATAATGAAACTACAAGTCCTCATATCTTCAAGAATGAAAATGACCCTCGCATAACTAGTGTAGGCAATTTTCTCCGCCGCACCAGCCTAGACGAACTGCCTCAGTTCTGGAACGTGCTAGTAGGGGAAATGAGCCTTGTCGGTACCCGCCCTCCGACTACTGATGAAGTGCTACATTACTCAGACTATCACTGGAAAAGGTTGAATGTTAAACCGGGTATTACTGGCGAATGGCAGACTAATGGTCGCTCATACATCAAAGACTTTGAAGATATCGTTCGTATGGATTTAGAATACCAAATTAAATGGTCTATTACCTACGATATTAGTTTAATTCTAAAAACTATCAAGGTTTTGTTAACTAAAAACGGTGCTTGTTAACAAAAACATGAATATAGCAATACCTTAGCCAAACTACGAGGGTTCAATGCTAGTAGAACCGGGACGAATACCTCAATTATATTGTGCTAATTTCATTTGCATTATCAAAAATTCACAGCAAAAGTTCCTAAAACAGTGAATGGTTCACCAGGATACACATTGTTTCTACTTACAGCGCTTTCAAAATAATCCACATTGAATAAAACTATTGCCAGCACTGCGATTAGTAATTTGTAACTGTTCGCCTTTGGTAGTTTCTAAAATTATCTCCACACCCTGATTAGCGGGATTTGCTTTTACTCCCGTCACTTGAACAACTTCTGATGAGGGTGGTTGTTGTCCAAGTATTTGAGTATTGATGCGAGGCGATCGCATATTAACTATAGATTCATTCTGCACCTGTGTTGATATGACTTGCTCACCATGAGCAGAATTGCCAAATAATATCCAAACATAGCCTGTAACTAGAATAAATCTGAATAATTGCTGTAATTTCACTCGTATCCTCACACAAAAGAAGAAGGGAATTTTGTCTGGTTAGCAGTAAGCACTTCAGTGCTTACTACGAACTTATAGCTCCATCATGATTAATGCGATGAACCACTAGCCACTAAAGCTTTAACTTTTACCTAAACGCTCAACCATTTCTATTTTTGGCTGTTGAACAGTCTTGCCTTTATAGCGATACCACCACATCACAAAACCAGTGACGGACAGAATTAATGGTGTCAGTCCAACAAAAACATAGAGAATACGGGATGGTAATCCCCAAAAAGTACCGTAGTGCAGCGGTGAAAATGAATTTAATACTGCTTCTGCTCGTGTTGGCTTCATGCCATTTTGGAGTTGCACAACTTCACCTGTATACTGATCGAGATAAATGCGACTGTAACCGTACTCTGACGTTTCTTGTGATTGTTTTTTGCCAATTCTGAATACTTCTTCAGGCTTTTGAGGCCAGCTGATATATGTAGTGACTGCACCTGGTAAAGCTGCATCAGCTTTTTGCAAAATCTCGCTTAGTCCTAAAGCAGACTTGTTAGGAATTAGTTTAGATACAGGTTCAGGGACAATTGGTGTGAAAGTTGCCACATGGATAGCAGGTTTTGCAAACTCGTAGAAGTTCCAACAAAAACCTGTAAAAGCAATCATGGCGAGGAATACAGCTGCAATGATACCTGAGACTTTATGAATATCAAAGTTAACTCGCTTGGGATGGGCGTCCCATTTGATTTTGAAACCAGAGATTAGCTTTCGCCAACCAGGCCACAGCACAATTCCTGTAATACTAAGAGCCAACAGCATAAAAGCTGCAATTCCAACGATGATTGTGCCTGTATCACCTGCCAGCAGCTGATAGTGCAGTTTAAAGGTCAAACCAATTAGAGTCTGATCCCACTGCTGAGAACCCATGATTTTACCTGTGTAAGGATTGACGAGAACTTGCAGATATTTATCACCTGGGGCTTCTAGCCAGACACGATAAGGAAGGTGGGGGTCTGGAATTGTGTTAATACTTGACAGTTTAAAGCCTGGTTGATTGGTGTAGGCGGTTTTGACGGTTTCTAGTGCAGATTCAACAGAGATGCGTTCGCCTTGAGGGGTTACAATTCCGAACTGCTGACTGACTAAAAATTGGTCAATTTCGTGCTGAAATACGAGCAAACTACCAGTCAAGCCGACGATGATTAACACTAGTCCTACGACTAAGCCGAGGTAACGGTGTAGGACAAATGTCAGGTCGCGTACTTGTTTCGATTTCATCATAGATACTCCTTTGCACAATATAGAAAAGGTTAAAATTGCACAGAAACTGTGCCCACAACACTAAAAGGTGCGCCAGGAATTACACCTAGACGGTCTTCAATTATTTGCCGGGGAATAACTTGAATGCAACAGATTTACCTTGTGCTTGTTTGCTGGATATTTGCTGAGCAAAGGCGTTAATCGCAATGCTAAGCCAAACAGAACCTGTAACTAATAAGACTTTCAATAACTGCTGTGATCTCATTTACTGCACCCACACCCTCATAATCATCTGCCAGCTATCATCAATAAAGTATTAGTTTTTATTGATGACAACACTTTGCTAAATTGAAAAATACCTGCATTTGGTAGGTTGAGTTAGCCCTGGTTGAGCAGGGTAATTTGACGATCGCAAAAGTGGCATTGAGTCACAAAAACCAATAAATACGTTGATTTTTGCTTGCCTGGACGCCATGCGATCGCTCAACCTAACCTCCCAAAAATGACGCAGGTATCATTCTTAATGACATAACTTAGCAATGAATCTGAGAATTAAGTCTACAGGAAATAGCTAATTAATTGCAAATCATTATCAAAGTTTCTTTATAAATTAGAGGCTCTAACATCCTCCCAACAACTTGTCTAAATTCCCAGAGCCTTTCTCAGGTTTTCTACTATTACATCTGGCACAGCTGAAACATCGACAAAAATCGCGTCTGATGGCTCCTCAAGGACATCAAACTGGCTATTGAGGAGTTTTTCGGTCATAAAATGATTCTGACGCTCTTGCAGTCGCTTTTGAATTAAATCAAAAGAGCCTTTGAGGTAAACTAGTTTGATGCGATCGCTATCCAATACCAAAGATTGGCGATAGCTGGCTTTGAGTGCCGAGCAAGCTAAGACTACATTTTGATTTGCTTGCAACCATTGGGCGATGGCTTGTTGGATTGCTAATAACCACGGCATTCTGTCTAAGTCGTTGAGGGCAATACCGTGGCGCATTTTCTCGATATTTTCTAGCGAGTGGAAACTGTCAGCGTCTTGGAATTCCCAGTGTAAGGACTCGGCTAGCAGTTGGCCGATGGTGGTTTTGCCTGAACCTGATACACCCATGACGAGAATAATCATTTCTTTAACGCACAGGAAGAGTAGTTAAATTTCCAGTCTTGCTAAACCTAAATAACGGATGCCTTCTGGAGAGATGTCGAAACGACAAGGTAGAACTTCTAAGCCGAGGGCGATCGCTTCCCGCAATAACTTACCATATATGGGGTCTGTACTATCACCAGGAGCAAACTCGGTACAATCTCCACGATTGATAAAATAAAACATCACTGCCCGCGTTAGAGGCAGCAATGCCATTAATTCTCTGATGTGTTTTTGTCCTCTTGTGGTTTCTGTGTCGGGAAATAAGGCTAGAGTTTTCTGTGCCAAAGTTGTGTTTTTGACTTCTAAGTAAATTGGCAAGATGTCAATGCCTGTTAGCCAAAAATCAACTCGACTTTTTTTGTCTTGCCCATAAACTACTTCAGTCTTAATTTGGCTATAGTCGCCTAGTTCTGGAAAGAGGTGTTGTGCTAAAGCTAGCTTCACTACTCGATTTGGCAAGGCAGTATTCACGCCTACCCAAGTTGGTTCGTTATCATGTACTTGAATCAACTCTAGAGTGTAAGCCAATTTGCGGTTAGGATTGTCGCTTTTGGAAAGCTGTACCGCACTACCAGGAGTTGATACCCCAGTCATGGGCCCTGTGTTTGGACAGTGGGCTGTCACAACTTCGCCAGAAACCAATTGCACATCGGCAAAAAAACGCTTGTAGCGCTTTAGCAAAATACCAGGATATAAGGGTGGGTAACGGTAAAGCCAATCAATCATAATAATTCGTAATTCGTAATTCGTAATTTGGGCTTTGCTAATTAACATGGTGTGTCTCTACAATTGTTTTGCAATCACACAAATTATTTTCGTACTTAGATTCAGCCCGGGTGTAATTAGTAAATTAAGATACACAAAAAAGCTTTGTAGAAGTTTATTTTACCCTTTGTGGGTAGCTTAGTTTCTCCTGTTTCATATTTCCTTTGATCTGCATTCAACCTCTATATTTAGACAGATTCTCTCTATCACGATTTGTCAAATTTTGTAGTCAAATTAACGACATTTTAACAAAAATAAGCATATACTTGATGATATAAGCCTCTCATAAAGAAAAATATGGGAGAGTTGAAATATGCAAGGAGGTTGAGTCCTATGCAAAAAGTACGAGAAGCAACAGAACTAGAATATGCTTTTCTATTTACCTTAAGAAAAGTAAATTCGATTAATCCAGAAGGTTTCAAGCCATTTTTTAACGATATGCCTATTGATCCTTATATCAAGGGAAATTATCGTTCGAGAAGATTATCTCGGTTTATGATTTCTGAAGATAAGGTAATCAAACTACCTCATGGCTATCTCTTCCAAAGTAAAGAATATAATCCATTATTGGGTGATATTAGAAGAGAGTTTGCAGAATTAGATGATGCACTGATAGAACTTGATATTTTTCAAGATCTTGTGCTGGCATTTATCGATTCTTGTAGACTCCATCCTGAAGCTGAAATCGGAGTTCATCAAATCAGAACTACCTGTTCACCAAATAGTTTGGGAAATCCTGCGCCTGAAGGTATTCATAGAGATGGTACTGATTTTATTGGTATTTTCTCTGTTGATAGAGACAATATTCAAGGTGGAGAAACTCATTTATATACCGCCAAGAAAGAAAAGCCTGTTTTTAATAAAGTTCTGTATCCAGGTGAATTAATATTGGTCAATGACCATGAATTTTTCCACTTTACTACCCCTATTAAACCTCAAACAGATAATCAAGGAATCAGAGATGTGTTTGTTCTGACTTCTCCTAGCTTGCTTTCAGAATAATAATTCTCAAACTAGCTTTTCTAATTAATCGTAAATATTTTACAATCTACAAGATAAGGGGAATTGAATATACTCATTTCCCCTGCTTTTTTTCCAGGAATTGGAAATAAACGTGCTGATAAAGGTTTATCTAACTTAATAGCTAAAGTTGCCATATCAATTAATAGTGCTGCTATCTGATCAATTGTGACATCACCGGGAATAGGAATTGTATCTAGTCCACAACCACAAACTGCTGAATATAATAATAAATTTGTCAGATCATAGGTTTGCTCGTTAGCTCTAGTAGCTAAGCCAACATCTTCACAAACTGGTAACATTAAACCAGAGTAGCCACAAATTTTTACAGAAACATTTTTCAAAACACGAGTTAGCATCCCAGATATTGCTAGTGTTCCTTGATATCCAAATTTTCTACCCATTAAGGTTTCATAGGCAAAAGCGATACTATTTTGTTTGTCTAAGGATGGTGCAAGAGAAGTGTCAATTCCTTGATATTTAATAGTATATTTTGCGGATATTTGTTCAGCGATCGCAGCAACTTTACTTAACTCTAATTCTAAGAGTAATTGGAGATGCTTTTCTGCTGTTTGCAGATTATGATCTTGAGAAAAAGCTTGCATTACTAAGTTACCCAATTCTAATCCGATCGCAAAAGATGTTTCGCCTGCATGGTATGCAGTAGGGAAAAATGGGATACCTGGTTGGCAATTTGCCCAAGCACAAAAGCGAAAATTACCATAGCCATTTTCGGTTTCTTGAGAAATACGTTTAATAACTTTTGCTGATGCCCAAGCATTTTCAAAATTAATACCAGTTTGGCGATCGCCTATTTTAGTTGAACAGTAAATATTTGATGTATTTTTATTAATATCTGGAATGATATCTATTGTTTGAGGTTGGCTGGCATAGCCAATATTAAAAAATTGAACATTCAAACTCTGACAAAGATGTTCTAGAGATGCTACTTGATTAATGATTTCAATTTGTGAACATCCTTGGAGATATTCTTCCCAAGCATTTGTGGCTATTCTAGTTGTTTGAACTTCATATCCTTGTTGTGCAAAAATAGTTTTTGCTTGCTGGTTAAAGTCAGCAGCTTGTTTAATTGTTTCTTGTTCTTGTGGAGATTGAAGTGAGATTCCTGTTGTGATAGTTCTAATTTTCATCAAGATAAAATGGGGAGTGGAGAGTAGGGAGAAGAGATATTTTCATCATAAAATGGGGAGTGGGGAGTGGGGAGTGGGGAGTGGGGAGTGGGGAGTGGGGAGTGGGGAGTAGGGAGTGAGGGAGGAGATATTTTTATACCTTTGTTGTGAACTATTTAACCGTGGGTAAAGTTAGTTGATGAGGACGCGGAGACGTTTGGACGCGGGGACGCGGAGAGTCCCCATAAATAAAGCTAGGGGATTCAAGCAAGGAAAACATTTTTTGCCTCCACGACTCGCATTCGGGGGCTTTTGACCAGTGCTTCGACCTCGATAAGGGTCGCGCTCCGCGTCTCCCCTTCCCCGCGTCTCCGCGTCTTCTTGGTAAAAATCCTGCTGTGGACGGCTTAATTATCTCTGTTCCCTGTTCCCTGCCCAAAAAGCGCGGTGAGTGCATCCTTTGATATCAAGTAGTTGAGTTAATTAAATTAATGCCATGAATGACGAACTTTACAATAAGGGATTGGAGAAAGCTAAACAAAAAGACTACGGTGGAGCTATAGAGGAATTTAATCGTGTTTTGCAGTTAACACCTAACTCTACCCAAGCCTATTTACAACGTGGTTTGGCGTATTACGACTCAGGAGCGATTCTTCAAGCTGTCTCAGATTATACTGAAGTTATCAAGCTCAATCCCCAAAGTGTAGAGGCGTATTATTGCCGTGGGTTGGCGCGCTTAGCACTAAAAAATTTACCAGGGGCGCTAGATGATGTTGAACAAGCAATCCGCCTCAATTACAATTATGCCGCAGCTTATAATTTGCGGGGGATAATTAGACGCAAACAAGGGTATATTCAAGATGCGATCGCCAATTTCAAACAAGCCGCACAATTATATCTCGAACAAAAAGATCAGGAAAATTGTCGTCTTTGTTTAGAGAGAATTAAACAGCTAAAACCCCCAGAAAAACCAGTAGCCCAACAAAAAAGTCCTACAATTGCGCCTATTATTTCTACTAAAGATTATTTCACGCAACTATTAGAAAAAGCCGAACAAGGAGATACACAAGCAGCACTTGCAGATTTAAACTGGATATTGCAAGCCGATTCACAAGATGCCCAAGCCTATTGCTGTCGGGGCGTGGTGCGTTGCAAAATAGGAAATTATCGAGATGCGATCGCAGATTTTAATCAAGCATTAAAGCTCAATTTTCAAGATGCCATTGTCTATCGCAACCGGGGTAAAGCACGTTCTTTATTAGGTGATCATCAAGGTGCGATCGCTGACTTTAACCAAGCACTGCAAATCCAACCCCAGGATACTTTAATATATGTTGCCAGAGGCAATGTTTATCGAGCAATGGGTAATTATCTTGATGCTATTCAAGACTACACTCAAGCACTGCAAATCAATCCTGATGATGCTCAAGCTTATTACAATCGCGGCATTGCCTATACATTTTTAGAAGAAATGCAACACGCTGTAGAAGATTATCAGCGAGCAGCAAGTATCTTTTGTGAACAAGAAGACTGGGGAAATTACCAAGAAGTTTTAAATAGCCTAGAGAAAATCCGCAGATTGAACCCAGAATTAGCCAAACAAAAGTCTAAATTATTACATCAACGCTTGCTGCGAATGGTTGGAGGATATTGGGAAATCGCCCAACGGCTAATAGAACAGAAGCAAGATTACTATCCGGGGATGCCTGAAGAATGGTATCTGCAAAAAGTGATTGATGATTTAGAACGCGATCGTAATTCGTAATGACTTATATCTTGCACCTCAAAGAATATACTAAGAACAGGTAAACAAATGTAACAACAAAATTGCAGATATAACTAAGGAATAACTTAGATCTTGCACCTGCCCAATCTCCCGCCAGAGAATAAATTCTCGCTCTTATTAGGTTAAGTCCACTTAAGTGGACTAAAATCTATGCTTTTTGTGAGATTTAGTCCTCTTGAGAGGACTTTTGCTATTAGCCATAGGTTTCTAACCTATGGCGGTTTTTGGGACTGGTGCAAGATATCAGATAAGATAAACTAAAAAGAACAACTAATTGCAAAACAATAGTGAAAAAATGGGCAAAGTAACTACTACAATTACTATTACTAACCAAATTGACCAAAATCTTGCAGAAAGAGGATTTATTCCAGTAGAACAAATACGCTCAATTATTTTACATGATGTTTTAGTTGACACACGTGCAACAAGGCTGTGCTTACCTGAAAATATTATTCTTGATTTGGGATTACCTCTTCAAGGAGAGGTAGACGTAAAAATAGCTACAGGAGTACAAAAAGCTCGGATTTTTAAAATGTTAAATCTTTCAGTTGCAGGAAGAGAAGGGACTTTTAATTGTATTGAATTACCAGAAGGTTCAGATTCATTATTAGGATTAATCCCTTTAGAAGATTTAGGATTAGAACCTGATTTAGTCAATCAGAAATTGCGAGTTTTACCAGTGGAAGGAAAAGATACATATTTAATGGTTTTGTAATTAATAGCAATTTTTGCTAAGATTTGTTATTTGGTTTATAGTAATTGATTAATATAACAAACAATCGTAAGTAATCAAAATGAATGTCTGGGTTGCCAAAGCAAGCCTAACCCAAAACTAGAAATTCAGTAGACCGAAAACTTTTGCGATCGCGCACAGAAAGATACCCATAAAATTGATCATTATTAAAAAAACCGTATTATTAGATACATTTTTTGGAAAAACCCTTGAGCAAGTCTGAATAAGTAAAACTAATGTGTATGACGATTCAGCCCAAGGTAAGACTGGAACTTAGAGATGGGCTGCTAGAGAATGCGATCGCCCACTGCAAAATTAAATCAAGCACTTTGCGTGTTAAATCTAGACTAAAGTCTAAAAAATAAAAGTCACAATGAATGCGAGAATATGTGAGATTGCCCGCAGCTAGATTTTGCAATGAGCGTGGAAATATAAGAATTTAGGTAATTTATTTAATATTTAAATTCAAAACACTAAAGATACACCTTGTCTTTAGTCCTCTGTCACAGCAACTTTGCAGCCTTCAAAATTCCCTGCTTCAATTTGACAGAGTATCAGTCTGGTAAAGCACTTGACACCATCAGCCATTACAGGAAGGATAGAGTCAGATGAGCGATCGCATAATGCCCAAAAGCAAAAAAGCAGCGAAATCAAGTCTGATGAATTCATCGCTGAGTTCATCAACAATTCCTACACTGGCTTCTCCCACACGAGGCTTTGGTTTACAACCAGACACTGTTGAGCAAGAGTCATCCCTCCAAGAAGAACAACCTCAAAGCGAACAGTCCTCAGAATTACCTCCAACTCACGACATTAGCCGTATTTCCCTGCGTCGTTCACAGGTAGAAAACGCCACCACTCCAAGCGAAACTCCTTACGGGCACCAACCGCATTGGGTAACACAAAGATTGATGCGGATGGTTGCACCCCAACCAGTCATCAGCCCAGAAGAATCGCACACAGACGACCAAGACGATATTGTACAAACCAAATGTGCAACTTGTGAAGCCGAAGAGCAAGAAGAAGACTCACAAACAGAATCCTTGCCAGTGCAGCGAGAGGAATTGCGAGCTGAAGAAGAAAATTTACAAATGAAATCCTTGGCTAATTCCACCCCTCCCTTAGTACAGCCAGAGGAATTGCCAGCAACTCAAGAAACAAACATTTCCCAAGTACAACCTGCGTACAAACCCCTCAGCCACGACATTAGCCGCATATCCTTGCATCGTCCCCAAGCCAAACTCAAGATTAATCAGCCAGGAGACATTTACGAACAGGAAGCCGATAGAGTCGCACAGCAGGTAATGCGGAAACTCAGCGAACCTGTAAATTTACAATCTCAACCACAAGAAGAATTGCCAGCCCCACCAGCAGACAATTTACAAATGAAATCTCTGGCGGATACCGTAACTCCCGTGGTACAACGCAAAGGCGGCGGGGAAATGGCAGCCACACCCGATATAGAAACTTCCATCCAAGAGTCACGGGGCGGTGGTGAGTCGATGTCAGACGATATCCGCCAACCCATGGAGCAAGCATTTGGGGCTGACTTTAGTAGTGTTAAAATCCATAGCGATTCTCGCTCAGATCAACTCAACCAATCTATCCAAGCTCGCGCTTTCACCACAGGACAAGATATTTTCTTCCGCCAAGGTGAATATACACCAGGGAGTAACGCAGGCAAAGAATTACTCGCTCATGAATTAACGCATGTCATCCAACAAAAAGGCAACTCTATCCAGCCTCAAGCTGATGTTCAACGGGTTTGCTCAGAATGCGAGCAAGAACAAGAAAATAGCGAACAACTTCTCCAAGCCAAAGAACTCCCCGGTAGCACTCCCCAACTTCCTGGTGATGTATCAGCTTTAAATAATCAATCTCAGCAAACCACAGAGCCTGCGGCCGAATCTTTAGAGAATGAAAATGCAGATGTCAGTGAGGAACTTACTCAAGGTAACTCAAATCAAGACACTGTTAGCGAACAGTCTCCTAGTGATACTGGAGGCGTAGAACCACCACCAGACGACGATCCCCAAGCGCAGGCTGAAGTTTTAGAAAAAATGCGCTTAGCTAAAGAAGAGGGGGCAGATTTAGAAAATCCTGAGTCGGAAAATTCCGTTGAAATCGCCGCACCACAGGATCAACCCTCGACAGAAGGTGAAAAAACCGCAGAACAAGAGAACGGCGAAGATGAGCCTAGCCCCAAAAACCAGCCATTAAAAGCGGCAAACACTGAGGTTGAAGATACTAAAACAGAAGATGAACCTAGCCCCGAAAACCAGCCATTGAAAGCGGCTGAGGCTGAGGTTGAAGACACTAAAAAAGAAGATAAAGAAGATCAAAAAGCAGAAGGCTCAGAAAATATACCTCCAGAAACGGCAGAGGAAGCAACTAACCAAAATCCACAGAACCCTGAAACTCCTGTAAATCAAGGCGAACAAACCCCAACTCAACCCAGCACAGAACCAGGTAATGATGTCACAGCCCAAGGCGTAGAAACCCCAGCACCTGCACAAACGCCCCCTACAGAGCAACTCAACCCCCAAAATCCAGAAGCCATAACTGCTGCTGTCACCCCTGAGACTGTGGCAGAAAAAGAAGATGCCACAGCAGAAGCTGTAGAATCACAAGTACAACAAAATGTCATCAGTAATGGCACAGCAGCATTAGTATCATCAGGCATTAACTTTGCACCTCCGGAACAGGAAGGAGTTGAGCAGGGAGAGGATGATACTGACTTTGCCCAAGAGCAAGCAGCGGCGGCTAGTAGTGTAGCTAATAACTTTTTTGCCGAAGCAGCGGTGCGCGTACAGAAAATTACAGAGATAGGGCAAGGAATCTCGCCGCGTATCCAAGAAGGGGCTGAGAATGCCAAAGCTTTAGTAACGGCGCAAGTTGCACAACAAAAAACTGCTGTGAGTACCCAAATTGCTCAACAGCGGGAACAAACTCAAGCCGAAGCACAAGCAGCGATCGCTCACATCAAATCACAGTATGATGCAGGAGTGGCAGCCACGACGCAACTAGTCGCCACCAATAAGCAAAAAATCGAAACAGAACACGCCACCGCACTGCAAAAAGTAGATGAACAAGAAAGAAACCAGCTAGCTAAAGTTGAGGAAGCTTACAACCGGACTGTTGAACAAGTCCGGGCTGCTGGGGTGAAGGTGGGAGATGACGCGATCGCTTTTGGTGAGCAAAAAGCCACCGCCTGGGAATCTCAAATTAAGGGTGAAGATGACAACTTCTGGGATGGGCCACTAACTGATAACCGACTCAAAGCTAGAGCAAAAGCAGCTAGAGAAGTCGCAGGACAATACAAAACAGGCTTAATTGAGGAAGCGAATAAACAAGCCGATAAAGTCCCAGAAGGGAAACCAAAAGATATTGAAAATGTTCATAGCATCGCTAAGCAGTCTCGTGAACAACTGCAAACTCTGCAAAAACAAAGTCTGCAAAATTTGACCGAGGTTGAGCAAAAAGTTCTGACTCAATTAGCAGATGCTCAAACTCAGTTAACTCAGGCGGCTAACCAAACTCAGCAAGATACATTACAAACATTAAACCAACAAGAAGCCGCGCAGTTACAGTTATTAGAAGGTTACGCTCAAGGTCAAATCGCCGCCATCGACCGAGATACCCAAAAAGCGATCGCCTCACTGCAAAACGGAGTCAACGAAGCAGCAACCAATCTCCAAACTACACTACAAGAGACTCAAAGCCAACTCCAAGACACGCCAGCACCGAACCCAGATGAGTTAAGCCCAGTCCTCGCAGAAATCTTGGCACAGTTTGATAATGCTGTGGCGATCGCTCAAGAAAAAACCGAGCAAGGGATCACAGCATCAGCACAAGGTATCAGCCAAGGAGGGCAGCAAGTAGTTGGTGCAGTATCTGCAATGGCTCAAAAAGGACTTGAGGAGTCAGCTATTGTGACTCAAGATGCCAAAACTAGCTTAACTAACCTTAAACAAGGCGCTACAGATACCTTCAGCCAGATTCAGCAAACCTTAACCACAGTGGTTACACAAACCACCGACGCCGCCGTCCAAGGCTTTAATGAAGCCACCCAAGGCTCTCAAACCGCTTTCGATAAATATAACGAAACTCTCGAAACTAGCCTGCAAAAGAGCGTCAAAGACCTAGAGGACGGCTTAAAAGGAGCAATCCAAGGCGGCAAAGAACCGACTTTAGAAACTGATATCCAGAAATACGCCGATGAAGCCGCAGCCAAAGAAGAACCACGCGGAGTGAGTTTCTTCAAGACATTAGCCAAAGTCTTGTTGGTTGTAGCTGTAATTGCTGTGGCGATCGTTTTTGCCCCGGCTGTGATTGGTGCAGTTGGTGCGGCAGCGGCGGCGTTGGGAGCTAGTGCCGCCATTGCGGGGGGAATTGGGGCAATTGTCGGCGGCGCAATTGTGGGCGCGATCGCCGGTGCTGTCATCCAGATGGGTAACAACCTGATTGACGGCAAGAACTTGCTCGATGGTGTAGGTAAAGCCATGCTCGCTGGGGCGATTGGGGGGGCGCTGGGTGGACTTGGTGGTTTAGCTGGTAACGCCCTCGCCCAAGCAGGCAAACTCGGCACAGGGTTGACTCAATTGGCGGGTAGGGTAGGTATAGATGTCGCTTTCGATATCGCTGGTGGTATATTCGGTAACTTAGCGACTGGACAGCCGATTACAGTCGAAGGTATTTTGATTGGAGCGGCGATCGCGGGTGGTGTTGGTGCTGCCGTCAGTAAAGAGGCCCTGGGTAAACTTGGTAAACTGGGGCGCGGCATCGAAAGTATGCAAACCAGGAATTTCCAAGCTGGAGAACGTTTTGGTAGAGGAGCAGTAGATACGTTTAGGGGAACTGGTAGTAAAGTCGATACCCCGACAGTCGGTAGTCCCGATGTCAAAGCACCGGAAACCTCACTACCCAGAGGTACTAGCCCAGAACCACAAACGCAACTACCCAGAGGTACTAGCCCAGAAGTAGATACACCCACTGGTGCTAAAACTGATACGGAACTGCCTGGTGTTAAATCACAACAAACAGACGTGAAAGTTCCGCAAGAAACTGTGGGCGGCGATCGCACCACTCACATGGATGAGCCAGAAATCGAGCCTGGTGTCGTTGCCAAACAGACAGCAGCTGATGGACATGAAATCAAAGTCCTCAAAGATGGTCGCGTCGTTCGCTGCTCTGACTGTGAACCGATGAATGTACCAAAAGAAACTGCTAACACATCTAATTCCAAAGAAAAACTCGAACAAGCAACTAAGCAATACGATGCTGAGAATGAATACAAGATGGATTGGGAAAATCCCAATGACATTCTTAAACTACTCAAACTAGCAGATGAAGGAATTCCAGAAGCAGGCCCCTCCACCTCTCCATCTAGAGCCAATCAGCAAGTGGGAGATGAAATCCTACCAGCATCTCCAACCGTTCCCAGGAAAGAAGTGTGGGACGAAATTTTACCACCAGACTCCCCAGTCACAGCAGGTAAGAAACCGGAACAGACCGCAACAGACCAATCTCCCTCGACATCCCCAACTAGTTCCTTAAAATCACGTTTTGCTAATCTTCTAACGCGTCTTCGAGGTCTTGGAGGCAGTAAGTATAAGACTATCGGCATGTTAAAATCTTTTGCCGCTACGGATAAACTCAACTCTGTGGACTACCTCAAGACAGCTCAAGAGCGGCTACAGTACAAAGTTCAATTCGAGAACGGCAAGTTGCTAAAGTCAGATGGTTCTCCACTTCACACTTTAGACTCCTCTGCACATGGAGCTAAGGGTTATGTCATGTACGTGATGGATAAGGATGGTAACATCTACACAGCTGGTTCAGACCAAGTTCAACATCACTCGTCGTTTATGGCTGGTCGCCCAGTTGCCTCTGCGGGCGAAATCAAGGTAGAAAATGGTGTCATCAAGGAAATAATAGATCAAAGCGGTCACTACGCACCCACAAAAGGGAAAACGAAACAGTTCGAGACCGAACTGAAGAAAAACAACGTAGATTTAGGTGAAGTTCAAAAGAATTATCGTTACTTCACAACCAGAAAGCAACGAGAAAAAGCAGGGTTTGAATTTGCACGATTAGGAGAAGAAGCTGTTACATCAAGTAATACCAAATCTGATGTAGATACAGGCACATCCAGAGGTTTGAAACCGGAAAATGAAATATCAACGACTACCAGAGAACAAGAAGATATTGCGGTAGCAGGGCCAAGTGGACGCACTACTCACATGGACGAGCCAGAAATCGAACCTGGTATAGTTGCTAAGGCGTCAGCGTCTGACGGGCATGACATTAAAATTCCCAAATCAGGTAAAATCTATAAATGCTCAGACTGTGCAGAAATCAGACAGAGATATGCAGATCTACTTCAACAAAAGCCCGAACTCAAACAGCGTCTTGATGAAATTGAAGCAATAAAAGATCCAAATGAAAAAGCTGACGCCGCAGCCAAATTTGAAGCAGAACTATCCCAGATGGGGTTAGCAAGACAGGGCGAACAAATACTCAATGCTGTTAACAGTAGAATAGCTAGCCAGTCCGATAAGTTTGAGCTTACTTATACTAAAGACCAGTTAGACTCCATCATCAAGAAAGGGAAAGAACTGGGACTAAGTGATAAAGTTATTGAAGATTTAATTTACACAGGGTCAAGAAAAGCTAAGGCCATCACAGCTGATGAACTTGTTGGCCAAATGGAACATTGGGCTAATGTTATTAAAGAGCGGGGATACCCAGAGAAGTTTTCTAGTAAAGAAGAGTTTCAGGAATTTAGCCAAGACTTACTCAAAGGTGTAAGACAAGCAGGCATTCCTGCCGATGATATCAGAATCCAAGGCTCATCACTGCGGAAAACTACCGCTCAAGATGTTGATATTGCTGCATTCGTCGATGAACCAGCTTTTGATCGATTACTAATTGATCGATACCACGACAAAATAACAATAAAAGAAAATAATACAAAAGTTTCTTTAGCTGATAAATCCCATGAAGAACTAGTTCAATTAGCTAATGATATTGCAGCCAACCCGACAAAATATAATGCACAAGGTAAGACTTTCCAGAATGCCTTGCTAAATGGCATCATAAGTTCCAAGTCTGATATTGTCAAACCACTGAAACAGACCACTAAGACAATTAACGAGAAATATCCTCATTTGAATGTTGAATCTATCTCTGTTTTAATTAGAGGCGGACGATTTGATGTCAAGCCTGACTTACCTGTAACAGGAAATTGAGACAATGAATAAAATAGCCTTTTATGGAGCAATAAATTCTGGCGATTACAAGGTTGTAGCCGCTATATTTAAAAATTGGCTAAAAACAGAAGATTTGGATATTAAAATCAGGCTCAGCGGTGAAGAAATAGTATACGAAAACGAACAAATTTACTTGTATTCTTACAATTCGGTGACTACTGAAGGAGTAACACCTAGTTTTCTCTTGGAAGGTAATATGTCCAAGACACTTGACGAAGTAAAAGTATTGTTACAAGAACTATGGCAATTGTGCCAAGAACAAAATATTAGTAGTAGCTTTGAATATGTTGAAGTTACAGAGGATGGAGATGAAGTCACAGAGCAATTTTATATTGAATAAAGAGTGATAAAATGTACCAAAATTTGAAAAGTATACAAGTCCAAAGAGCTAATTAAATAATTCGTAATTCGTAATTCGTAATGACGCGACGCTCCTGCGTCGCTCTAAGCGAAGCTATGCCGTAGGCTTTACGCTGACGCTCGTACCTCGCTACCGCTGACGCTCGAGGACTCGCTACCGCTTCGCTAACGCTAACGCTAACGTAATTAAGTTTTGTAATGGGGATTTAGCACCAAGTCACCAGGGGGAAACCTGCGCTCTGACGGCAGTTGTTCATGGGGGAAACCACGCCACTTGCGCGGCTGCCGGAAAACCCGTCCAACGCAGTGGCTCCCCAAGATCACACTGCCTCAACTTTGTAAGACAACCCCAACACAAAAATTGCTGATTATAGAACTGGGTACTTAAACCCACGGAACTAGTTAAATTGGTGCAGTGTAGAGAGAGAGTAAGTTTATATGAGCAGTATACAGCAAAATTCACTTTGGATTGATTCTAAGCGATCGCGTTATTTTCTCATCCCCAGTAATCACAAGTTTACTAGGGGAAGTTTCACCATTTGTACGGTGAATGGCATCAAAAAAAAAGTCTCTCTAACTGCAATTTCTGCCTTTGAAATCTCAGAATCAGAAGCAAAACAATACCTTCAACCTGAGATAAATCAGGTAGTAGAGCAAGCAAAAACAACTTTCTCTAACATCACCACATCATCACAAGTAACTCCACCAAATCCTCAGTCTGCATCCGATATTCTCTCACTTTTGGGTATCATTCCTGAAGAACTACAAAATCATCCAGAAGCTACTCAAGCTAAATTTGTTAATATTTTCAACGAACTCAAAGAATTATTGAGTGCATCAACCTCTCAAAATGATGTTGCGCGGGGACGTTTAGATTCAGTTAAAGAAACATTACAAGCTCAAGGTATCAATATCGGCGACAATATTGAGCAACTTCCTGATAAAATCCAAGAGATTCTTTCATCATCCAATCTTGAGCAGTGTCTGCAAGAAATTGTGAATAATTTGCATAATCCAATAGCAAAAAATACTAATGGACAGCAAATTGATGAAACTATTCAAACTTTAAACCATGATATATTTAGCGAAGAACAGAAGCAATTAGAAGCACAAAGACAGCAAAAGTATAGACAATCTGCACAAGATGCGATCGCTCAATCTTTCAAATCTCGTGGTTTACGCCCATTTGCTGGCGGCGACTTTAAATAAAAAAGCTATTTAGTTTTCTGAAACATGCGACGCCTGCGCCCATCTTCACCAGGGGGTTTTCGCAACGGCACTATCTCGGCTTCATTACTCTCGCGTGCTACCCGAATCAACAACCCAGCTGCAACCAAGCTGGCAATCATGGAATTACCACCATAACTAAATAAAGGCAAAGGCAAACCAGTAGTCGGTAAAGCACCAGTAGCAACGCCAATATGGAGTAATGATTGCCCTACCATCAAGATTGTCACACCGATCGCCACTAGTCGATGCACTGAACTTTTAGCCTTGAGGGCCACTACTAATCCTAGCGTAGCGAATATAGCCAATAGTACTAATAGTACGATACTGCCAACAAAGCCAAACTCTTCAGCGTAGACAGCAAAAATAAAATCGGTGTCTTGAATTGGCAAATAAAACAGCTTTTGTTGAGAAAACCCAAATCCCGCACCCCAAGTTTTTCCTGAACCGACTGCAAGCAAACTTTGCACCAGTTGATAACCATCTCCTGTAGCATCAGCCCAAGGATTCAGGAACGACATAACTCGCTTACGCTGATACTCTTTAATACTAATACTCAATACCGCTAACAAAAATCCAGCGATCGCAGTTCCTCCCAAATATTTATATGGCAACCCGGCAGCTAAAGCAATTAGCCAAATCGTCATCCCACAAAGCGCCGTGGTACTCAAGTTAGGCTGAACAAGAATTCCCAACAATACAAACCCAAAAATCCCCAGCCAAGTCAAGCGTACCCGCCAACTCAGCCGTTCCCACTGCCCAAAAATCTGTGCGCTTTGCAACACCAAAAAGGGTTTAATCAATTCAGAGGGTTGAATGGGAACTGGGCCTAGTAACCTACGAGCTGAACCAAGATCCGTCTTTCCTAACCCCGGAATCAGAGTGACAATAATTAATCCTAATAGCAGTATCACTAACCAAGGAGATATCCCCACAATTTTTCGCACGGGGAGGTTAACAATAATATTGAATCCAATTAAGCCAACTAGCACCCACAGCAGTTGACGCTTAATATAATACAGACCATCATCATAGTTCGCATCGGCCACGGGATATGATGCCGAAAATAACATAATCAAGCCGACAAATAGCCAAATCAACGTTAACCAGCGCAACAACCGCGCCTCTAACGCCCAGCTAGAGACGGTATTGTTAAAAAAGGGAATCAGGTGACGTAGATTCACGAGCAATATAAGTAGGGGTTAGGGGTTGGTTTTATTGACGCGGGGACGCGCGGGGACGCGGGGACGCGGGGAAAGATTTTGGAACGAACAAATAGGTTTATTTCGGACTGAATATGAAAAATCTACCTTTGAAAGTTAAGAGTTAGGGGTTGGGAATAAAACTCATAAATCATAACTTACGTTTAATGTGAATTAAGTTGGGAAAAATTGGTCTTGCTGATGTCATAAATCTTTGCCCTCACCCTAAATCCCTCTCCCAAACTGGGAGAGGGACTTTGAAATTGCTCCTCTTCTCCCACACTTGGGAGAAGAGGTTGGGAGATGAGGGCTATTGTTGCATTCATCAACGGTATTCTAATTCACATCAGACGTAACTTATAACTTTTAGGAAATATTGGGAATGGGGAATGGGGAATTGGGAATTGAGGGAATTGTCATTTGTCATTGATTATTCCCCGCGTCTCCGCGTCCCCGCGTCTCCGCGTCCCCGCGTCCCCCTCATCCCCCTCATCCCCCTCATCCCCCTCATCCCCCTCATCCCCCTGCCCCAAAAACCTACCCATCAGAGTCGCCAGATATCGCTTTGAGTTTTGAGGTGAAAGACTCGAAGCGATCGCATTTTTCTGGGGTAAACTGTCCGATTGGAGGATGGTTAACCGCTGGGGGGAGTAGTTTTGTTGGTTGATTAAAGGTTGCAGGGGGATTAATAGTTAGCTTTTGCTTGACAAAAGATGCTAGTTGACGGGGTGTTGAGTTGATCAATTCCTCAGAAGTTGATGATTTCGGGACGCTTTCGTTGTCCTTATTTTCCTGTTGAACTTCTGGTTGATTGACAGATATCTGTTGTTCTGCACTTACCAACTGTAAAGGTGTAGTGTTGCTTTTCTTTGCAGGTGGTAGTTGCAGACTCGTAACTTTCTCAAAGGTGGGATTTTTTCTGGCTGATGCTGGGGCTGGTGGAGTCACCGCAGTGAGGCTTTCAGGGAATTTGCTACAAATTAGGCGTTCAAATTCCATGTTGAAATGATAAGTGGCTTGTCCTCGCCGTTGCCAAAATACTAAGATTTGCTGCACGGAAACCCCTTTGTAGCGACCTTGATACAGTGCTTCAATTACTGCTAAGTGTAGCCAATTAATCGGATATTGAGTTTGCCAACGTTCTACTAACTCATTGGCACTATAGCCACTGAGATCGAAACTATAGTGAGTTAATAGGGCGATCGCCAGTTCAGGGGCAGTATCAAGGGCTGAAGTATCCAGTGCTGTTGTTAACATGGGCTATTTGCTTTAGGCAATAGGTATAAGTTTTGCACCCATCGCATATAGCCTAACGTGCTTTTCACTACATGGTTTTTTTGCCAAGAGTTGCCAAGCCGATAGGCAGTGTTTTTCATTTTACTTGTCAACTGCTAGAATGCAACACTATATAAGGGGAATTGATCGCAGATGTTCGCTGAATGCTGACTAATGCTTGATAAACCATTGCTGCCACCTCTGCCCTTGTTGCTTCTCGCGTGGGTGCGAGGAGTTTGGGATCTGGATGATTGACGATGATTCTTTGTTTTGTTCCAGTTGCCACAGCTTTTTGAGCATATTCAGGAATAGTTTGACTATCGCTATATGCATTTAAAAAATTGCTGTCGGCGGTTGCTAGTCCTAAACCGTTTACTAGCGAGACAATTACTTGTAAACGTTGCACATTTTGCTGAGGGCGGAAGGTGCGATCGTTAAATCCGCTGACAAAGCCTCCACTAGCAGCGATTTGAATCGCTTTGTATCCCCAAAAATCCTGGGCGACATCGGTAAAATCGGGGGCCGGGCGTTTGGGAGTAGGATTAAAGGCTGTTGCCACTAAAGCTGCATACTGGGCACGAGTCATCGGTTTATTTGGTTGGTAGCTGCCATCGGCGAAACCTTGGGTAAAACCCATACTCACTAATGCCCGGATAAATGGTTCTGCCCAATGCCCCACAATATCGGTGAAGGAGGGCACATCAGCTTCAGGACTGACAATGTAGGGAGATGCGATCGCATTTTCCTTACCACTTGTCACCAAAGCTTGATAAATTAATGCCGCTACCTCTGCGCGAGTGATATCTCGTAGTGGTTCTAATTGTGCGGTTTGGGGATAATTCACCACTAGTAATTTTTGCGTAGCCACTGCCACAGGATTGGTGGCATAGCTGGGAATTTGGGCGCGATCGCGGTATATACTCAACACATTTGGGTTGCCTCCACTCAATTTCAAACCATTCACAATAGATACAATTGCTTGCACCTTTGTCAAATTTTGTCCTGGTCGAAATGTACCATCCGGAAAGCCACTAATAAAGCCCATATTGGCTGCACTTAAAATTGCTGATGCCGCCCAAAAATCTGGCTTGACATCTGTAAAACTACGTGCTTGGTTGCTACTGGGCAACTGAAAAGTTTTGGCAATCAGGGCAGCGTATTGGGCGCGAGTGATGCGGGCATCTGGGCCGAAAGTCCCATCGGGAAAGCCGCTAATCAAGTTTTTGCTTACCAATGCTTCCACGAAAGCCGCTGCCCAATGTCCACTGAGATCGGCGAAACTGCTACCAAATATCGGATTGGAGGTCTCTACAGTAGCAGCAATGAATTCTACCGCCCCTTTGACTTGGGTAGCATTCAACTGATTTCCCACAGACAGCAACTTTTGCGATGTAGCGTTTTGTAAATCAAATTCGCTATTGTCGCGAAAAATGTTGTTTGCCGGATCTTGAGTGTTACCTAAATCAGGAATTGCATTGCCATTTACCAACAAACCACCTTGGGTGTTTTTGGTAATCGAATTCTGACGCAGCACTGGTTTGGCATCGCGTGAGAGGGCGATCGCTGTAGTATTTTCTGATAATTTATTGTTAGCAATCAAAGGCGCGGCAAAATCGCTAATGGCAATACCCAAGGGGTTTCTTTGGAAAACATTCCCCAGCACTTCTCCCTTGCCGTTACGTGCCATTACCAAACCGCTAGCAGAGTTTTGCAAAAACACGTTATCTAAAATTACAGGTTTGGCATTACCTGTAACAAATACACCTTCTCGTCCACAATTAATCAAAGTATTATTAGCTACAGTTGGTGCAGCCGATTCAATCCAAACACCAGTACCTTTTGCTGTGGGATTTGTCACAGTCACACCCAAGAGGCTAGCATTATCTAGCAAGAGTAGCGTCATATTTTGCACACCAAAGCTGGGACTTTGATAATCGCCGCCTCCAGAAATCAGAATTTCTGCACCTTTTTTGGCTTCATTCCCCATCAATGTCACCCCCGCAGGTATGACTAGGGGAAACACCTCACCAGTAGCGGTGCTGTAAGTGCCAGATGCTAAGTTGATCGTCGCGGGGGCTTTGCTTGCCTTCAAGGCACGGGTGATGGTTTTAAACGGACTCAACCGCGAACCAGGATTGGTATCATTTCCTGTTGCTGGGTTGACATAGAGAGTGTCAGTCAAGGTAGAGTTCACCATTGATTGTTGAGAGTCAATTGTTTAAATTATGACAAAGAAGACTTTGCAGTTTTAGCAGAATCGAAAAGAAGCCCCGCGCTCTAACGCTTCGTTGAGCGTCGGG